>JANOHG010001368.1:0-9077 GCA_031406375.1 Archangiaceae bacterium
CCCAATGCGTCGGCAACACGCGCCGAAAGGTAGAGCGGCTCGGGCTCACCCGGAAGCAGCGAAGCCGACTCGCGGTACCGCAGCAGAGCGTTCTCGAGCTGCTTGAGCCCCAGTTCCCACACCTGGCCCGCGAGCAAGTTCGCGCGACCGATGCGATCGACCTCGTGACGTGAGAGCCCCACTTCGCGAAGGCGATCAAGCGCCTTGATGGCGCGCAGATACTCGCCGCTCTTGAAGCAGAGCTCACCCAGTTGCAGCAGCGCGTCGGGATGATCTGGCAACAGCCGCAGCGCCGCTTCGCAGTGCAGCCGCGCGCCTGGAATGTCGTCATCGGTCTGCGCGCACAACCTGGCGAGCTGAACGTGCGCGTCAGCGGCATCGGCCGGATCTCGGGCGAGCGCAGTGAGGCGGCGGTAAGCACGAATCGCTCCGGCGCGATCCTTCGCCTGATCCGACGCGCGGGCGAGCGCTTTGAGCGACGGCAGGTGATCCGGCTTCAGACCAAGCAGCTCATGCAGCGCCTTCACCGCCATCTGAGGCGCGTGGTCGCGAGCGGCGCGCGCGCCGGCCTCTGCTGCGAAGAACGCTCCCGCTTCTTCCTGCTGGCGCCGGGCGAGGCTGCACAGCGCGAGGTAGCGTTCGGACGCGCGAGCAAACTCGCCGCGGCGCTCACGTACCACCGCTTCGGCCCACAACGCGGTCGCGCTCTTGTCGCGGCGGCGATGCAGCGAAGCTGCGATGTCGAGCGCCATCTCGTGCGCCTGTGGGTCCGCAACCAGCAACGTCAGCAGCCGTTCGACCGCGAACGGGTGGGCTTCGGTGGCGTCGCCGAGCTTGAGGTACGCGTCGCGCGCTTCGAGCAGCCTGCCTTCGGCGAGCAGCTCTTCAGCGTCGGCGAACGCGCGTGCCCCCTCGAGCGTCAGCATCAACTCTTCGTCGGGTGGCGATGGCGGAGGTAACCCACCGGACGAAAAGCGCAGCCGCAAGCCTTTGCCGGAAATCGAGGCTTCCGCAAGACGAGCCTGGTCGAGCGACGGCATCTTGAAGCCGCGCGCGACTGCCGCCCTCTCGACGAGCGCGGGCAGAATGCGAGTCGAGAAGCCGTTGGCACCCCGGCGTTCGAGGTCTGGCAACAGCGCACCCGCGCTCTCTTGCAGCCCCAAAGTGACGAGCGCCGGCAGCCGGGCGGCGGGTACCGAAGCCCAGGAGTAGAAGCGAACGTCGTAGAGGTAGACGGCGAGCTTGTCGGCGTCGCCATCGAACGCGGCTTTGAAGGTCAGCGCCGCGCGCTCGCTCGAACGCAGGCGGGCCTGTGCCTCGAGGTAGCCGGGGCGAAAGTGCAGCTTGAGGTCGTCGAGCTCTCCCAGCTTGCCGGCCAACGCGGCGACCTGCCGGTGAATCACTTCGGCGTCGATGCTCAGCTCAAGGAAGCCGAAGTCGAGCTTCTTCTTCTGGTACTTCGAGGCCCCGCCCGAGAGGTTCATCGGGAAGGTAACGTCGGGGATCTGCAGCGCGAAGTCGGAGATCGTGACTCCAGGCGCGAGCTTCAGCTCGGGGAAACCCACGAAGGCGCGCCTGTCGATGAGGCGCAGCTCTGGCCCGGGGCTTCGTGCTTCCTTTTTCGTGTTGTCGGGTTCCTGCGCCATCCGTCGCTACATAGGTAAGAGCAAAGCGCAGACCGTACCACCGTGGAGGATCGCCCCCAAAAAAACGCTTATCCCCGCCAAACTGCGGTGAGGTCTTGTGGCGGCTGCTTCCAGGGAAATCGCCTCGACGCTTGGGCCGAGGCTGCCCTGGCACAACCACGCACGGCGCGAAACTTCGGGCCGGCCGGTGTCAGCTGCGCGATCTGCGGCGACGGGTTCGGAGCACGGCGAGCAGGCCAAGCAATGCGCTGGGCGTCCACTCGCTTCCGCCACAGCCGCATCCGCGCGGAGGCATTTCGCCGCCGCCTGGGCCTCCATCAGCGCCAGTGCCACCTGCATCGGGGCGCCCCGCATCCGCAACGACGACAGCACCCCCGTCGTCGTTCGTCCCTGGCCCTGCGTCGGTCGTCATTCCCGCGTCAGCAGCCACCCCTGCATCGCTGGGCGCAACTCCGGCGTCAGCAACCACCCCTGCATCAATGACCACGACCGCGCCTGCGTCAACGACCACGCCTGCATCCACCTTGACGCCGGCATCAATGACAGTTCCAGCGTCAATCACCACGACCCCGCCGTCGCTCACCATGCAGCCGCTGGGGATCTGCACGTGTTGCACCGCGGTCAAGCCGCCCGATGTGGTGTCCGTCGTGACCTGCGTGCCGTCGACTGCCTCGCGCGCCGCGAGCTCGCATGAGACGAAGTACTGCATCCACGCTACCGCGTAGCGCTTGAAGAGAGTCTGGCGGGCAGCGACGGGGGCTCCACAGACGCCGTTGCAGAGCAATTGGTTCGAAGGCTCAGAGGCGTCGCAGTGGTTCGCGCCCATCATCTTCAGCCGGCTCTTGGTTCCGGTGAGCCCTGTCCACCAGGCGGTGCTATTCGTGGTCGAATTGCATGTTCCACCTTCGGCGAAGGTCAACAGAACCGGCGCCTTGACGTTCGGAACCTGAGTAAGCCCAGCGTTGTTGTTATCAACCGCGTCGAGCAGAACGATCGCGCGAACCGAAGGCCGCGAGGCGCCGGCGAGAAACGCAGAGAGCCCACCGGCGCTGTGTCCAGCGAGCGCTTGACGGGTGCCGTCGACCTTTCCTGCAAATGCCTGGTTTCCGATTGCCCAGTCGATTGCCGCCAGAATGACTTGACCGTTTCGCGCGTGGTCGCTGTTGAAGGATGGAAACTGAGGCACCACCACCACGTTGCCGCGCGTCGCGAGCAACTGGGCAAGCACCGCGAGGTTGTCCTTCGAGTGTGAAAAGCCGTGGCCCATTCCGATGATTGGCCAAGGACCTCCTGTGTTTGGAACGTAAGCGTCGACCGGGAAGCTGGTGTTGCTGACGGTGACCGAGCCCGCGGACTTGGTGACGGCCAACGTCCCCGGTTGGGCGTAATCCGCCAGTGCCGATGTTTCTACAAACACAGTTGCAACGATCAAAAGAACGCGCATCTCGAGCCTCATGTCGGAAGTCCCCTTTGCCGGGGGCGGAACATTTGTTCGCAGATGTTCTTTGTCAACCCCCCCTCCCCCCGAATGTACGTAGCAGTGCACCGAGGACGCTTTGAGCATGATCCGCCGGAGTGACCGTGAGGTGCTCGAGCACCTGTGATCAGAATTCCTTCCGATGGTCCGAAAACCGCGGCACCCGCGCTATGAACTCGGGATGAGAACGCTCGTTGTCGTCGTCCTCGCATTGTCGACGCCAGCAGTGGCTGGTGATTGGGAAGAGGTTCAGGATTCCGACGGGGTCAAGGTCTACCGCCGACAGCTGCCGGAACGTTCGCTCAAATCGGTGAAGGGCACCGGCATCGTCGACGCGTCGGTGGCGACCGTCGCGTTGGTTCTGCTTGATGATGCACGTGCGCCCGAGTGGGTCGACAGCCTGACCGAAGCCCGGGTGGTTCGGATGATCAGCCCGTCAGAGTACATCGAGTACAACCACGTCGCGATGCCGCTGGTGGTGAGCGATCGCGAGTTCGTCACGCGTGTCGACATGAAGATCGACCGTGACAAGCGAACGGTCGTGATTCGGTCGGTGCCCGTCGCCGACGCAGCGGTAAAGGCAAACACCAAGGTCGTCCGTGGAGAGTTGAGTGCGGTTTACGTGTTGGAGTCGATCGACGCAGGCAAACGCACGCGTCTCTCGGTCGAGATCGACGCGGATCCGAAGGGCTCGTTGCCCGCGTGGATCGTAAATTTCTTCCAGAAAGATTGGTCACGCGACACCATCAGGGGAATCCGAATGCAAACTCAAAAGTCGGATCTGAAGGTGCCCTCTGAGTTCGTCGAGTTCGTTGCTTTGTTGAACTTCTGATCAGGTCCTCGCGCCCGCCTCGTGCAGCTGCGAAGGCGTGCGCTCTGTGTATGCCAGTAGGTTGCTGGCGCAAACAGGCCTTGCCGAACAGCTCGCCTGCTGTTGATCTGCCTGCTCGCCGCGGGAGGCGTTGGAGGTTGTGATGCAGCGCATCTTCTTGCTGAGCGCGTCGTTGCTTTTCGGCTCTTGTGCCCATGTTCCGCCGCCAGTGGAGCCAACGCCAGCTGAAGTCAAACCGGAAGACACAACGGCAAACCCGGAAAAGAAGCTGACCTGCGCGAGCGATGGCGAGTGCGCAGAGGCACAGCTGTGTATTCGAAATGACTGTGTCGACATCTCCAAGGACTTGGCCGAGTGTCGAGACTTTCGCGTTCAGTTTGGGTTCAACTCGGTTGCCTTCGATCCGGGCGCGAAACGGGATCTGTTACGAATGGCCCGATGCCTGCGGGCCGATCAGGCGATGCGCGTGACGATTCAAGGCAACGCAGACGAGCGCGGTACAGAAGAATACAACCTACAGTTGGGCTCGAAGCGCGCGTCGACCATCGAGACGTACCTGGTGGCGCTCGGCGTCAGCGCAGGGCAAGTCAATACAATCAGCTACGGCGAGAACAGGCCAGTGTGCCGCGCGCACGACGAGGCGTGCTGGGAGAAGAATCGGCGCGCGAGCGTGAAGCCAGATTCGCCGAAACCCGAGAGTAAAAAGTAGGTATGAGTTTCGAATCCCTGAAGCGTCATGTGGCGAGGTCGACGCGACGCGTCCACTGGTGAAGGAAGTGATCGAGGCGCCAATCCAAGCCGATTACAGCGCCACGAGAATCTCGGCTGGGGAGTGTTTAAGTGCGGACGCAGTGAAGACGCATTCTGTTGGCTGCGACTAAGGTGCCTCGCAGTGCGCGTTCTCTTCGGATTGGTCGTGATGCTCGCAGTGCCCGCGAAGGCGGGTTCATGGGTCATTCAGCGCGGCGTGTTCAGCGACGTCGAAGATACGTACGTCTGGAGCGACCCGATGAATGCGCAGAGCGGAAACAGCGAGTCTCTGCATGTCGGCCTGGTCGGCGCGGGTGAGAGGGCGACGCTGCTCCGGTTCGACCTGTCATTCATTCCGGTGGGCGCGGTGGTCTCGAAAGCGAACGTCACGCTCGACGTGGGCTCGAACGGTGCACAAAGCATCCGAGTGCACCGCGCCGTCGTCCCTTGGAACGAACACGTTGTCACCTGGGCCACCTTCGATGGTGGCTTCAGCAGTCAGGTGAGCACGACGTTCTTTCCAGTTGCGCCGACGTTCAGTGTCTTGCCGCTTGCTCAGCAGTGGGTGGATGGGCTTCGCAACGACGGGATTGTGTTGCAGCAGAACAACGGAAACACGCCATCAGTTTTCACCTCCAGTGAATATTCGGTGCGAGGTCTCAGGCCGCGTCTCGAGGTAGATTTCACTTCGCCACGTCCCGAAGAGACGATCGTGGTGTCGAAATCAGATGCGGGCGAAGCTGGGAATTGCGATACCTATGTCTGGGAAGGGCAGCCAGACTCGAACAATTGCTGCAATGGCTTCAATACGGTGGGGCTCTACCAAATCGCGAGCAGCAAAATCGCCCTGATTCGATTTGATCTGAGCGCAATACCAGCGGGTTCGACGGTTGAACGTGCGTTGTTGCGCATGAGTCACAGGGAAACGGTCGAGTACGAGAACCAGGTTCATCAAGTGTTGGTTCCGTGGAGCGAGTCGGTCGTCACCTGGAACTCTTTTGATGCCGGGTTCTCGCCGGTGGTCGAGCAACGCTTCACTCCCACCATCGATGGTGGAACTGGCGAGGTCGACGTGCGCCGCCTCGTGCAACGCTGGGTTGATGGGGCACCGAATTTCGGGTTGGCGTTGACTGCGCCTCCCGGCGTCGCTGCGACGTGGTGGTATAGCAACGAGAACGAGATCTCTCTTCGCCCGAGTTTGCTGGTGCAGTTCGTTCGTCCGGCCGCCGCGTCAGACGCAGGACCTGTAGTGGACGCAGGACCTGTAGTGGACGCAGGACCTGCAGTGGACGCAGGACCTGCAGTGGACGCAGGACCTGCAGTGGACGCCGGACCTACAGTGGACGCCGGACCTACAGTGGACGCCGGACCTACAGTGGACGCCGGACCTACAGTGGACGCCGGCGACGTGTCGAACGTGGAGCGAGTGTTCAACGTTCGATGCGCGAGCACCTCGACGAGTCCTTTCATCCTCTTGACGGTGCTCTTGTTGGCGGGGCAGTTCATTCGCCGCAGCCGCCGGTGAGCAGACAAGCTCCGGCTGGCGACGGACGACGGTAAATCAAAAGAATCGTCGAATGGTGACTTGTCTGAGCGCAACGCTCAGCAGACGAACGTTCTCACGAGGGCGCCTCTGACCGCTGAATGGGTGGCGGTGCAGGAGGTCCGCCCCACGCGAGTGACGTGGGCCTTGGGGCCTCAAGATCGGATTACCCGACCGTTCTCGCAGCCGATGCATCGTCGCCAGCTTCGTTCCGCTCCCTGCGGTTTGCCCAGCAGTAGACCTCGGTCGCGCGCCTGCATGGCGTCGTGCCTCGGCTGCGATCTCCGGCCGGGTAATTCGAACTCAGGCCCTTAGGTTTTTCGCGCGGCAACAATCTTCAGCAGCTCTGGCACCACTTTCTCGAGCAGCCCGCTGACGCTCGCGTTGCGCCAGCGCCCACCTTCGGCGATCTCTGCCCGGTATTTGTGGTTGGGAATCGCGACCAACCGAAACCGCTCACGCTGCACACCGGTTTCGTCGGCTGAACTGACGACCAGGGAGCTCGCCCCGCCGGTAACTGTCAGTCGGGTTTGACCATTCTCAGCCAACAACTTGTCGAGCAACGCAACGTCGCCTTTCGCGGGTGTCACCAGTCTTTTCTCCGTACCCGGCGCTTCGCCGGTAGACCGCCAACCTTATCAGAACAGGCGGGAACTCTTCACCCCCCATCACCTGCGCCTTTGTACCCAGCATCGAAACCCGAATCCGAGCCACCGGCGGCCACGCTTTTGGTACAAAACCCACCCACGCAAGTGTAGCCGGCGTCCGAAAGGCAGCTCGCGGCGGGGTCGGATGCGTTCGGGTCGCAGGGCTGCCCATCCTGGTCGAACTTCGTGATCAGGCTGCAACTCAAGGCAGACCCAGCAGCGACGAGAAGCCACAGGCGCAGCATCGTTTCAGGGTCCTACCACGCTCAGCGCACACTTCTGAAAGTCGATCACCCGCGCGGCAACGTCTTGCACTTGCTGAGCACTGACCGCGTTCACTTCGTCGCCATACCGAAGGTACCGGTCGGCTCCCAGGCCGTAGGTTGCATCGAGCGCCATCACTCCGGCTCGGGCTCCGTTGCGTTGCAATCCCACCTCGTGAACTCCCATCAGATGCTGTTTCGCGCGATCGAGCTCTTGGGTCGAGGTCAGTTCGTCGCGTACCCGTGTCAGCTCGGCGCGAATTCCCGCCAGGGCCTGGTCAACCTTCTCGGGGCTGGTGCCGATGTAGACGGCGAAATAGCCAGGGTCGACGCCTTCGACGGTCATCGACGACACGCTGTAGCAAAGCGATTGTTTGTCACGCAGCTCGATGAAGAGCCTACCGCTTTGGCCCGACAGCATGGTCGAGAGCACCTCGAGCGGCCGGCGCCAGTCATCCGACACGCGGGCTCCCGGAAACCCGAGCACGACGTGTGACTGCGCTTTTTGCAGGTGCTTGCGCGACGTGCGCGGCCCATCGAACGGTGCTTCAACCGGAACCACCGGAGGAGCAGCGCTTTGCACGCTCTTTCCAAACGCCGCCTCGGCCTGCGTCACGACGGCGTCGATGTCGACGTCGCCGACGACCGCGAGCGTCATCTGCGAAACATCGAGGTTCTTCGCATGGAACTCGCGCAGGGTCTGGGGGCTGAGCGCGCGCACCGTCGCGACCTCGCCCAGCATCGACAACCGATAGGGGTGGGTGAGGTACAGCGTCTTTGCGAGCAGCTCGAACGCCACGGACGATGGGCGATCGTCGCGGCTGTGAATGTCCTGCAGCTGCCGTTGCTGTTCGCGTTCGACTTCTTTGGCATCGAAGGCAGGCGAACGGAGCACCGAAGCGAACAACCCAAAGGCGTCATCGAAGTATTTGCTGAGGAATTCCCCGCGCAGCGAGAAGCTGCTTCGCCCAGGGACGGTCGAGATGCCGCCGCACAGCGCGTCGACGCGCTGCGAGACCTGTTCGGCCGAGAGCTCGACAGTGCCGCGACACAGGGTCCGCGCGAGCAGCGCAGTCAGGCCGTTGCTTTGGGGCGTCTCGTACCGAAGGCCACCCGGAAACGTCGCGCGGACCGCGAACAATGGCACCGCGGTCTCCCGTCGCACAATCACGGTTCCGCCCGACGACAGCTTGTGCGTCCTCAGCGCGACCGCGGGGCCCTTCGACAAAGTCGAGCTGCGCGGCGACTGCACCACCACACGCTTGACCGCCAGCGGCTTTGCGCCATCAAGCGTCTTCAACACACAGGCTTCGTCCAGCGCGCAGTCGGTCGGCAACAGGCCGGTGACGACCGCTTCGCCCCAGCGGAAATAGCGTCGGGCGACTTCGTTCAGTCGTGCGGGTGTCAGCTTCGCGACCGACGCGTAGTAGCTCGCCTCGAGCTCGAGCCCGCCCATCGTCTGGTAATAGCCGATGCGCCGCGCGAGGCCCTGGGCAGTCTCTCGTGAGTAGATGCTCTCGGATTCGACCAGCGCCTGTACTGTCGACAGCTCACCGGGATCCACTTCGTAATCGGTTGCTCCGCGCAGCACTTGCACCGAAGCATCGAACGCAGCCGCGATGCTCTCGCCCGACGCTGTGATTGAGAGCGCGAAGATGCCAGGGTCCTTGGGGGTATAGGCCCAGGCGCTGACGTCGTTGCACAGCGCGCGACGCCGCTTCACTTCGAGTGACAGCCGAGACCCATCACCCTGGCCCAACACCATCGCGAGCACGTCGAGCGCCGGCACGTCTTCGTGGTCTACCGGTGGACACCCAAACGCGAGGTGAAGGTAGGCCTCTTTGACCGTCTCGTGCTGCAGCTTCACCCGCCGAGTGCTGCGCTCTGGCTCTTTGGCGCGAGGCGGTGGCGCAGTGAAC
>JANOHG010000042.1:0-2224 GCA_031406375.1 Archangiaceae bacterium
ACCAGTTGCGCGAGAATTCGCGCGGTGTCCAGACGCGACATCCCCGACACCGAAAACAGATCTTCGAAAGTGACGCTGCCGTCGATCTGCGCGAGCACAAAGCCAGCGCGGTGATCGAGGTTGAGCCAGATGATCTCGTCATCCTTCAGTTTCACCCGCGGCGCGGTGGCCAGCTTTCCCAGCTTCGATTCGAACATCGCCTCGAGCGTATTTTCGCTGCGGGCACGCAGTTGCTGGACTTCAGGATCATTGGGAGCCAGTTCCTGTGCTTTGAGGATCAGATCCATCGCGCCGGTGTGATCATCGAGGCCGAGCAGATCCTTCACGCCCTGCACCAGCGCTCGCACTTCGTCGGACTTGCTGACCTGCGTCGAATCCCGGAGGCGATCAGCGGCAACCAGATCCAACGCCGCGCCAAAGCCAGGTTCGGCCTCGTTCAGCTTGATTCCAGGGTTCGAACGCTGATCCCACGCGCTGGTCGCGTTGGGCGCAAACTTCGGCTCAGACGGAGCGGGCGGTCTTGGCTGGCTCGGCGGCGCCGGCGGAACCGAAAACACCGCTACGGGCGTCGCCAGCAGCTCATCCCAGTCGTCGACGATCAGCGCGTCGACTGGCTGAATCGTTCGAAATCCACCCGTGGGCGCCGTAGGCAACGCCGACAGATCGATTGGCGCAATGAACGTGTGTGGAGTGAGTTCATCTTCCCACGAAACTTCTTCCGTCGGGTCTGCATTGTCCTCGAAAGGCGGTGGCTCGGAAGACTCCTCGGGCCGCGGCCCGCGCTTGGTCTTAACGGCGGGTGGCAGAAGCTCGCTCAGCCCGTCGAACTCGAGCGTATTCGGCGGCGACGGGTTGGCGAAGGGCGCCATCGACTCGACGTTGAGCTCGATTGGCAGCTCAAAATCTTCTTTGGCGTCCCCAATCGCTTGCCTCACATCCTCCGGGGCTGTGATCGGAACGGGTGTCGGTGCGAAGCCCGTTGCGTTGCCCCAGTCGACGTCCATGGCGGTCGACGTCGCCGCCGGCACGAACGGGTTCGAAGGCGCGCGCGCGGGGGGGGCAGGGGCCGAAGCCGCGGGTGGGGTGCGTTGGGAATCGAGCAATTGTCGCGCGCGTGCGTTGTCCGGGTCCAAGTTGAGCGCTTGTTGGAACAAACGCTTGGCACCTTCGTGGTCTCCTGACAATCGAAGCCACATCCCTGCTTCGACGAGCTGTGCTGCGCGCGGGTTAACCATCTACCGGTTTCCAATTCTCTGCATCACGCCCCTGAAGAGATTCAGAGTTCGGTTGAGTGTGTCGACCGACTCGGTCACCGTCGATAAGCTGCCTGCTTCGAGCGAGCGCCTGGCTGCTTCGATTGACTTGATCGCCTTGGCAGCCGCATCGACGCCAAATTCCGACCCTTCGGTGAGCTTCTGGACCTGCGGCAGCATCCCCGACACTTCCTTCAGCACCGCGTCGAGCTCGTTGCGCTTGCTCTTTAGCTCGTCTGAGACTTTGGCTTCGAGCAGGTAGTCGCCCTGCTCTTCGATGATCTTCTGCAGCTCGCCTTCGGTCAGCCCCCCTGAGGCGGTGACCGTAATCGACTGGCGCTGCCCGGTTTCCTTGTCGCGCGCGGCAACCGAGACGATGCCTTCCGCGTTGATGTCGAAGGTCACTTCGATCTCGATGTCACCCCGCTTCGCCTCGCGCAGCCCGGTGAGGATGAACTCGCCCAACAGCTCGTTCTGGTGCGCGCGCTCGCTCTCGCCTTGCAGCACCATGATCTTCACCGTCGTTTGACCATCCTTCGAGGTGTTGAAGCTCTCGGTGGTCGAAGTCGGCACGGTGGTGTTCTTCGGAATCAACCGACGCACATAGCCGCCCGCGATCGCGACCCCAAGGCTCTGGGGGGTAACATCCAGCAGCAGCACCTGAGATTCTTCACTGGTCAGCGAGTAGGCCTGTACTGCCGCTCCGAGCGCGACGACTTCGTCGGGATGCACGCCCTTGCACGGGTCTTTCTTGAAGTACTTCTTCACCGCCTCGACGACCTTCGGCATCCGCGTCATCCCGCCGACCAGCACCATCTCTTTCAAGTCGCTCGGCTTGACCTTGGCCTCGCTCAGCACCTGGTCGCACATCGCGACGCACTTTTCGATTAGGTCCGCGCACAGCTCTTCGAGCTTTTCACGGGTCAGCGGCTTCTGAAGGTGCAGCGCGGTGCCGCCTCCCGGAGGTGTAC
>JANOHG010000111.1:0-1176 GCA_031406375.1 Archangiaceae bacterium
ACGTCGAAGCGCTCGACGTGATCGAGGGCCGAACGACCCTACAAGCCGCCATAGAACAGACCGCCCAGCGCACCCGGCACTACGCGAAGCGACAGCTGACGTGGTTCAGGAAGGAGTCTGGCGCGAGGTTCCTGGCGCCCCCCTGGGATCTTGAAGCGCTTTGGGGCGAGTCACTTCGAGGGTGAGCCTGGGCTGACCACGGGGGTGGGTGACGAGGCTCGCTGAGCCAGCTGCCAGCCCGCTGCCGCCAACCCGAACCCCACCAGCACAGCGAACGCAAACCAGCGAGCTCCCCTGCGGGGAAGCAGCTGGTCAGGCAGCGTGTGCGCAGTGTTGGAGATGACGTCGGATGACGCGGGTTGTCCTTCGGGTCGGATTCCAGCCGAGGCAACGGCTTTGGGGACCAAGCCAGGAGGGTTGACCAGCGTCGTCGCGACCAGCGCGAAGCGTCCAGGTTTCCCGAGCGGAGAGTCGGGTGCTGGTCGTAGGGCGTTGCCTTCCAGCTGCAGCGCAGGAACGGTGTCGGACGAAGCGGCGAGGGGCGTTTTGGGCCATTCGCTCGGCTTCCGATCTGCGCTGCCTGGGTCGACAGGCGCTGCCAGAGGTCCGAGGGCACCTCCGGGCAGCAGTGTCGCGAGGTCAGCGCCTGAAAGGTTCGGCATGCGTGCGCAGATGAAGGTCTCGAGGTCAGCCCCAAACTCTTCGGCGGTGTCGTACCGGTCGACGCGGTTCCTTGCGAGGGCCCGGCTGAGAATCGCTTTGAGCTCAGCAGGGACGTCTGGGCGCTTTTTTTCGATCGGAGGAAAGTTCATCGTCAAAGCGTTCTGCGCAATCTGCGCTTCGCTGGATCCCGGCATCGCGCGCTCGGCGGCAAGCAACTCGTACAACACGAGGCCCAACCCAAAGATGTCGCTGCGGCCATCGAGAGGATTTCCGCGCAATTGTTCAGGCGACATATACGCGAACTTGCCCTTGATCATTCCCGCCGCGGTCTGCTGGGTGGCAGACGTCGCCTTGGCGACGCCGAAGTCGATCAGCTTCACCGCGCCCCCGTACCCAAGGAGGATGTTCTGAGGGCTCACATCTCGGTGAATGATCTTCAGCGGCTTCCCATCGAGACCCGAGGCCCGGTGCGCGTACCCAAGCGCCAGTGCGGCCTGCGAGACGAGCCGCGCG
>JANOHG010000121.1:0-4776 GCA_031406375.1 Archangiaceae bacterium
GGGCGCGAAGAAGACGCAGGTGGGAATCGTCGTGATGAAGGGCAAGTCCGGTTGGACGAAGGGCGCAACGGAAATGACCGGGCCGATTCTCGAGCAACACGAGCAGTACTTTGGAACCCCCTACCCCTACGAAAAGCTCGATCAGCTAGCGATCCCGCTCAGCATGGGCGCGATGGAAAATCCGGGCCTGATCACCTACGGCCATACTCTTCTTCAGGTGCGCCCCGGCGAAGAGACGGTGAGCCAGCAGCGCGGCTACGCTTCGCTGTGCGCCCATGAGCTGGCGCACCTGTGGTTCGGCGACTTGGTGACGATGTCGTGGTGGGACGACCTGTGGCTCAATGAAGCGTTCGCGACCTGGGCGCCGCCGCAGTTGCTGATGCGATGGAAGCCCCTCTGGCAGCAAGACGTTGCGATCGCCCAGTCGAGAAACGGAGCGGCGAACAACGATTCCCTCGCCAGCGCGCGCCGCATTCGCCAGCCAATCGAGAGCAACAACGACGTCATCAATGCCTTCGACGGAATCACCTACAGCAAAGGCGCAGCGGTGGTTGCGATGTTCGAGGCGTACTTGACGCCCGCGGTCTTCCAGCAGGGCGTGCGCCGCTATCTGAATGAGCACGCGTGGGGGAATGCGACTGCGGCCGACTTTTTGGGCGCTCTGTCGAAGGAAGCGGCGCAAGACGTCGCCACTCCGTTCGCCACGTTCCTCGATCAGCCCGGAGTGCCACTGGTCGACGTTGCGTTGTCCTGTCCCAAAGACGGCAAGCCGAAGGTCGCGTTGTCGCAGCGCAGGTACCTGCCCGCAGGCAGCACCGCCAATTCGACGCAGACGTGGCAGGTGCCGGTGTGTGTTCGGTGGGGCTCGAAGGCGAAAAGCGAGGGCCGTGCGTGCACCCTGCTCACCGCCACGACGGGCGAATTGGTGCTCGAGTCGGCCACGTCTTGTCCCGAGTGGCTGCTGCCCAACGCGGGAATGCATGGCTATTTCCGTTCGCGCCTGGCCGAGAAGGGAGCCGTTGCGCAGCTGTTCGCCAAAGGTGGCAAGCAACTGACGATGCCCGAGAAAGTGGGGATGTTGGGCGACTTGAGCGCGCTCGTTCGCACCGGCGACGTCGAGCTTGCTGAGGCACTCGCGCTGGTGCCGGCTCTCACGGCGGAAGGCAACCGCCACACGTTGGTCGCAGCTGCGGGCTTCGTGGGCGGGCTGGGGGGCGACTTCCTTCCCGAAGCGCTGCGACCCAAGTACCAGGCGTTGGTACGAGCGAACTTTGGTCCGAAGGCGAAGAAGCTTACCTTCGTGGTGGGGCCAAAAGATGACGACGAGGTGCGGCTGATTCGGCCGCTGGTGCTGTCGTTGGTGGGTCGCGAAGGCCAGGAACCAGCGGTGCGCAAAGAGGCGTTGCGTTTGGCCAACGCCTGGCTGTTGGATCGAAAGGCGATCCACGCCGACGTGATCGACGCCACGCTCGCGATTGCGATCGACGAGGGCGGCGCCGGATTTTACGAGAAGGTGCTCGCTGCCGCCAAAGCTGAAAAGGATCGCCGGGATCGGGTGCGAATGATCTCCGCGCTCGCGGCGACCCGCGATCCTGCGTTGGTCGCCCAGGCTTTGCCGATCATCCTGACCCGCGACTTTGACACCCGCGAGGCCATCTCTTTCATGTGGGGAGCAACGGGGGACTTCCGCACCCGCCCGCTCGCCCTGGCTTTCGTGAAGGAACACTTTGATGCACTGGTCGAGCGGCTGCCGACGGACTCAGGCGCAGGGCTTGCGTACGTCGCCAGTTCCTTCTGCGACCCGAACGTACGCGCCGAAGCCGAGGCGTTCTTTTCTGGGCGATCGACGAAGTACACCGGCGGACCTCGAAACCTTGCTCAGTCGCTCGAATACATTGATCTCTGCATCGCTTACCGCGCGAAACAACAACCTTCAGGCGCAGCGTTCGTTGCGAAGTGGAAGTAGTCCCTCGCGACCCAGGCCCAAGCCTTTGACCCCGCCGTAGGGCATCGCATCGCTGCGGAAGCTTGGAGAGTCGTCGATGATGGCCGCTCCCACTTCGAGCGCGGCCGCTGCGTATTCGATACTGGGCTGCTGCAAGCTGGCGGACGTCGATCCGGTCGAGTACCTCGCGAAGTGCTGCGCGAGATGGCTCGTCGGGCCCTGACCGCCGCTACGGATTGGCGACGGCCGGCGCGGCTGCGTCGATGGGAGCAGCGGCCGCCTCGGCTTCCGGCGCCGCGCGCTTCTTCGCTTCTTCTTCACCGAGGGCCTTGAGCTTCGCGAGCCCCTTGTCGAAGTCTTTGCCGATCATCTCGTCCATATTCATGAACACCCCCGCGGCCTTGCTCATGAAGTTGTTTGTTCCTTCCATTTTCCACGTCACTTCCGTGCTGGGGCCTGCGACGAAGTCGAGCGTGGTGGTGTTGGTCGCCTCGAACGGCTTGAGGAACTCAAGCTTGATGATGACGCGGTCGTTCGGCACGCTCTCGAGAATCGTCATTCGGCCTTCGCCGACCTCGTCGTTGCCCTTCCACGCGTAGATGGCGCCCTTTCCAGCCGGCGGGCCGTCGAAGGTGGTCACCATCTTCGGATCCAGTCCTTCCCATGGCGACCACTGTTTCCAGCTGTGGAAGTCGTTCACGAACGGGAAAATCACCTCGGGCGGTGCGGCAATCGTCGCCTTGCGGGTGACCACGAAGTCGGCGGGTCGGGTCGCGATGAACGCAACGAACCCGAGAATCAACACCGCCACTGCTGCAAGAATTTTCTTCACCATGACCGCTCCTTGGTTAGTGCTGCTTCGTCAAACCAGACATCGAAGCTGCGAGCGAGAACTTCTTGATAACGTCGGTGCAGTCCGCGGCAGCATTTTCGTGGTCGCCACTTCTATCTGGTTCAGCTCGTTCCTGTTTAGGAAGAATGAAGCTCGCAGCTGAAGCGAAAAGAGTTCGGGTGGGTCTTGCGTGAAATCGACCACGAGGGCAGTACCGTCGATTGCTGGTGCCCCAAACCCTAAGGAAAATCTCATGCCCTGGCTCGACACGCTGCAACACTTTCGCACCAACGACTTCAGCAGGATTCCCGAGCAGCAGCGCGACGAGGTTGCGCGCAGGGTAATCAACGTCTCGAGCTGCGCGTGCGCGGTGCTCGCGGTCTCTCCGATTCCGTTTGCTGATGCGCTGGTGATGTTGCCGGTGCAATCGACGATGGTTGCAGCGATTGGTCGGCTCTATGGGCGCAAGATCACCCGGGACAACGCGAGGGATTTGATCCTCGAAGTGGGTGCGACCGCGGGAGCCGGAATGCTCGCGCGCCAGGGGATCAAGTTGGTGCTGCCAGTCATCGGAGGCCTGCTGACTGTGCCCTCAACCTATGCAGCCAGCTGGGGCATCGGTCGGATGGCAGTCGAGTACTTCAAGAATCCTTTAGCGGTCACCTCGAAGAGCCTCAAAGAGGCCTACGAGAACGAGAAACCGGAAAGCGGCCAACAACTCTTCGGTGACCGGCCCGAAGCGCAGGCCATAACAAAGGATGCGGCGCCAAAGGAAAAGCGCACCGCGAAGAAGGTGGTCGCCGTTAGAACGAAGGCACCTCAGCCACAAATCGGCGTCGCGAAGAAGGCGCCGCGCACGCGGATGGTGGTGCAAAAGAACGCCTCTCAGAGCCGGATCGCCAGGCTCGTTGAGGAAGACTTTTCCGCGCGCTTGCTCAAGCACGCGAGCGTGGTCAAGGCGATCGGCGCGCCGATTCACTTCACCGTCACGGGCGATGGCGGAGCTCAGTGGACGATCGACTGCACCCGAAAGAAGGATTGGGTTCTCGTCGGCTTGCGCGGGACACCGAAGCTCGAAATCACCACGTCTGCTCAGAGCCTGGTTGGGCTGCTTGACGGATCGCGAAACGGCCAGCTGGCGGTGCTGTCAGGGCACGTGCTCCTCAAGCCGATGAATCTCGAAGTAGCCCAGGAGCTTGGGAAGCTGTTCGCCTGAAGACCGATGCTCACCCGCCCGCTGAACGCTGGCACGCCGACTGCCACGATCCAACGCGGCTGGGGTTTTGCGGGCGCCGGGAGCCACCGGAGTACGAGGTGCTGGTGTTCGATCTCGCCTGGAAATGCAGCCCAACCGCCGTACGCCTCAAACAGGAGGCTGATCGATGGAATGGATCGCGCTCGCTCTCACGGTCGTTGCTGGCGCGTCACTCGTCTATTTCACTTTGCGCACCGGCATCTCGCCGATGCCGAGCAACCGGCGTCAGCGGGCAGCCGTCCTCGACGCGGTGAATCAGACGGCGGGACCGATTGCCGAGCTTGGCGCGGGTTGGGGGTCGCTGGCGTTCGCGCTCGCCGATCGCTTCCCGAACGCCGAAGTGCGCGCGTTCGAGCTGTCGTGGATTCCCTTCGCGGTGATGCGCGTTCGCCAACTGCTTCGGCCCAGAAAGAACCTCTCGCTGTACCGATGCGATTTCCTCGCGGTTCCTCTTGGCGACACTCAGGTGTTCGTCTGCTACCTGTACCGGGCGGGCATGGATGCGGTGAAGTCGAAGCTCGATCGCGAAGCGAGCAGTGGGGCGCGCCTGGTGACGCACACCTTTTCGGTGCATGGGTGGAAGCCCGACACAGAACAGTTGGGGTATCGGGAAGAATCAGGGAGTCACTACCGGTTGATGTCAGGGGTGCGTGAGAGGGGTCGCTGCATGGACAAGCTCGCGGAATTCCCGAGGAACATGACCGAGTTCGAAGAGCGGTTTTCGACGGAGGCTGCCTGCGTGGC
>JANOHG010000136.1:0-1936 GCA_031406375.1 Archangiaceae bacterium
CTTCACGTCGCCATCGACCGCCTTGAGCATCTCCTTCGCGGCCTTTGCGAAGGTGGCCTTCATTTCGCCCAGTGGGACGCGATCCTGCGGCCGGGACGGGCCCGCGAGACAGGGCACCACGGTGTTCAAGTCCAGTTCGAGGGCGTCGCTGTAGATGGGGTCGGCGGAGCCTGGGGCGTGAAACAGACCCTGCTCTTTGCAGTAGGCCTCGACGAGATCGCACGACTCTGAAGAACGACCGGTGAAACGCAGGTACGACAATGTCTCGGCGTCGACGGGGAAAAACCCAATCGTCGCTCCGTACTCAGGAGCCATGTTCGCCACCGTCGCTCGGTCAGTGAGGCCAAGGCTCGAGATGCCTGCTCCGTGGAACTCGACAAACTTTCCAACCACGCCCTTCTTGCGCAGCATCTGGGTGACGGTGAGTACCAGGTCGGTCGCGGTCGCTCCGGCCTTCAGCTTACCGGTGAGCTTGAAGCCCACCACTTGTGGAATCAGCATTGTGATCGGCTGGCCGAGCATCGCCGCTTCCGCCTCGATGCCACCCACCCCCCAGCCCACCACTCCTAGGCTGTTGACCATCGTGGTGTGCGAGTCGGTGCCCACCACCGTATCTGGGTACGCCGAGCCATCGGCGCTCTTGAAGACGGCCTGCGCGAGGTACTCGAGGTTGACCTGATGACAGATGCCGGTGCCAGGCGGCACGGCTCGAAAGTTCTTCAGCGCCTTGTCGCCCCACTTCAAGAAGGCGTAGCGCTCGGTGTTGCGGTTGAACTCGATGTTCACGTTTTGCTGAAAGCTGTCGGCGGTGGCGAACTTGTCGACCATCACCGAATGGTCGATCACCAGGTCCAACGGGCACAGTGGGTTGATCTTCTCTGGGTTCCCACCCATCGAGGCGAGCGCCTCACGCATTGTCGCGAGATCGACGACCACTGGAACGCCAGTGAAGTCCTGCAGCAAGACGCGCGCTGGGGTGAATGAGATTTCGACATTGGGCACCGCCTTTGGATCCCAATTGACGAGCTTTTCGATCAGCTCTTTCGACACCACCCGCCCGTCTTCGTGGCGCAGCAGGTTCTCGAGCAGCACTTTGAGCGAGAACGGCAATGTTGCGATTTGCGGAAACTGCTTCGCGAGCACCCCAAGCGAAAACACATCCCACGGGATGCCCCCAACTTTGAGCTTGGAGCGAACATGGAACGAATCGAGCTGTGTGATCATGGGCGCGTTATTCCGCCGCGGGACCCGCAATTCAAGAAGAGTTGCGCTTACAGCCCCCACTCGTCGCGCATCGAATCGGCGCGGAAGGGGCAAGGGTGTTTCTTTTCGGGGAAGAACTCGTGCACGTGCTCGAGCTCGATTCGTGCGGGTTCAAACTGTCGCTGGTTGTAGGCCCCCTGCGCGCCGAGCAGCAGCTTGCTGCATTGGCGATCAAGCTCAGCCCACGCTTCTTTCATTCGCTCGCGTGCCAGCGCGTAGGTGCTCGGCTTCGGCTCCGGATGCGCCTCGAGCAGCTGCCAGCTTGCGCGGAATGCACGATAGGCTTCCCAACGGTTGCTTGTTCCGATGTCGCGGCGCTCGAACAGGTCAGTCGCCTTCTTGAACTTTTCACTCGCCAGTTGGCGCAGCTGGTCATCGGGAAGCTCGGGCAGCAGCTCGACCTCGAGCCACACATTCCAAACCCGCCACGCTTCGGATCCAGGAGGATTTCGAACGTTGTCGAACACCACCTTGTTGGTCTCACCCTTCTTCAGCAGGTTGCTCGGCACCAGCACCTCGTGAGACCGCTCGGCCGACGCCATCGTGTCGGGCATCACCTGCGCGAGGTCAGCGCCATTCATGCTCAAAATCACCTCACCCGCCGAAATGTCACGGGCCTGGTAGTGAACGATGACGACCGCCTTGACCGGAGCGGTGAACGCAAAGTCGAACA
>JANOHG010000144.1:0-4193 GCA_031406375.1 Archangiaceae bacterium
GTCTGGCTTGAGGCGCGCGAGCGACGCCATCGCCGCCGGGTACTCGAGCAAGAAGGTCGGCCGTTCTTGCCCCAGCTTGGGCTCGACCTTCTGCAAGAACAGATGAAAGAAGACATCGTCCCAGCTGTCAGCACCTCCGACGCGAATCCCCGCGGCTTCTGCCGCGGCGCGCAGCCCGGCCGCGGTTGGGTAGGCGCGCCAGTCGATTCCCGTCTCGCGAAGCAACGCGTCACGCACGGTGAGCCTTTCCCACGGCGCTTTTCCAAACAACGTCGCGGCACCCGTGACGGCGCGCTCGGCCGCCGCCAGCGCTGCCTCGAGGTCGCGCATGATCGCGTGGTAGTCGGCATGCGGCCGGTAGAACTCGAGCAGCGAGAATTCCGGATTGTGGTGGCCCGACACCTCGCCGTTGCGAAACACCTTGCACAGCTGAAACAGCGCGGGGCACCCCGGATCCGCGAGCAGCCGTTTCATCGCGTACTCGGGGCTGGTGTGCAGATACAGCGGGCGGCGCGCACCGACGTTCGTCTGGGGAATGAACTCGAGCTCGAACGGATCAATGTGCGGCTCGAGCCCTGGAGTAGGCACGAGCAACGGCGTCTCGACCTCGAGATAGCCCTGGGCGGCGAAGAATTGCCTCAGCGCCGCATTCATTTTCTCGCGCGCTCGGGCCGCCGCCCACTGCTTCTGAGTTGGCATCGCTGCGACTCACGTTACATTCGCCTCTTGATGCGCCCAAGCACGACCGTCGTCGCATTGCTGATCGCCCTCTCGGGCTGTCCGAAGGCAGTGCCGCAAAACCCACCCGCTCAGCCACTTACCTTGGACCAACAACTGGCGAAGGAAGTCGACTCGTGGGTCGCTGAAGCGCTCACCCTGGTGCAGGAACAAGATGAGCTGCTCTGGGCTCACTGGACACAAGGCACACCGCTGGAACTTCAGAAGCCTGCGCTCGGCCACGCGGTGCTGTTCGACGACGCCACGCTTTCGAAGATTCGCATCGCGCGCAGCAAGAACATCGCTGCGGCAGTTCCACTGAAGAAGTTGGAAACCTGGCTCATCGGAGAACGCCTTGCCCGAGCGACTGCCGAAGCCACCGCCCTGCTTACCAGCCAGGAAACAGCAGCGATGTTCCATCTCGACGGCAAGCCGCTGGCGTGGCGTGAGTTGAGCCGGCTGTTGGCCAACGAGAAGAGCGCCGTAAAGCGAAGGGCGCTGTGGGCAGCCTCACGAGAGGCGATTCCCCTATTGGTCGAGGGCACCAAGAAGCGCGACGAGGCGTTCGCTTCGGCGCTGGCCGGATTGGGCGCGACCGTTGCGGACTGTGTGGGGCTGAGCCGCGAAGACAGTGCTGCGCTGGGAGAAAAGTTCCTCGACGACACCGAGGTCGAATGGAAGCAACTGCTCGAACACTTGTCGAACTCCGAGCTCGGGCTGACTGTGGACAAGGTCGTTCGCGCGGACCTCCCGCGGATGCTTCGGCCCAACGCTGCGGCCGACGCGAGCTTCCCGAAGAGTGACCAAGCGGCGAAAGCAACCGCCTTGCTTGGCGCGATTAGGCTCTATGGTCTTCCCGGCTTGACGCTCGACCTGGCTGAGTCAGCGAAGAAGAACCCCTTGCCGCTGGTCGTCGCACCCGGTGGCTCAGCGGATGTGAGGGTGAGCTTTCGACCAGCGGGAGGCGCGCGCGACATCGGCGTTCTGCTGGGCGAGGTGGGAAGGGCGCTCGCGTTGCGCGAGACGGCCGAGCCGCGGCTTGGGAACTCTGCGGTGGCCGAGGCGTCTTTCCGGCTCTTCGCCGATCTCGCCGCGACTCCTGACTGGCTGAAGGAGCAGGGGGTGTCGGAAGCGGCCGCGGCGAGCACAATCGCCTCGTTCCGGGCGCTGAAGCTCTACGCGGCACGCCGCGCCGCGGGAAACCTCGTCGCTCAGCACAAAGCGCACACACAAGACGAGGTGGCGAAAGCAAAAACCTGGGCCGAATGGTCAACCCGAGCGCTCGCGATCTCCGTTCCTGCAGATGACCTGGGCAGGTGGTCACTCGAACGCGATTCGCTGTTTCGGGGAGCCGAGTTGATTCAAGCGCTGCAGATTGCTCGGCAGCTGCGCCAAAAGCTAAAGCCTCAATGGTGGGCAGATCCTGCGAGCAACGAAATTCTTCGAGCGGCGTGGCGTGAAGAGCCGGCGCCCAGCTCGAATGATGCTGGAGTCAGCGCCCCGCTGGACAGGTGAACTTCGGCGGGGCGCATGTCTGCAGAAAGCACGCTTTAGAGCAGCTTCATCAGCTCAACCTTCTTCGCGTTGAACTCTTCGTCATTCAGCAACCCGGCGGTCTTCAGCTCGGTGAGCTGCTTCAAGCGATCCATCACCGACGGGCCCGCTGCGGGGGCACCCGGTGGCGCGAGCGGAGGCGGCTGCTGCCCCTGCTGTCCACCCTGGCTGTTCCCCTGCTGGTTCATGAAGTTCTGGGCCATGCCGAACCCCATTCCCATCCCCATGCCGCCCAGCGCGTTACCCGAACCTTCACCGCCCTTCGCCATCCCCTCGGCAGCACCGAGCATTGCTTGCCCCTGCGCATACTGATTGAAGCCGCCGGCGAGCCGTGAGTACGCGACGTCTTTCGACAACTTCTTCAGCGTCGCTTCGTCTTCGGGCTTGATGCTGATGGTGAAGTTGCCGAAGCGTACGACGGTCACGCCATAGGGCTCGACGTGCTGCTTGGTACCCGCGATGACTTCCTGTTCGATTTCTTCGGTGTACGCACCCGATGTCACATCGAGCAGCGGCCACTTCTTCTTCACAATCAGCTCGGCGATCCGGTCGCGGGTGACCTTGAGCACCTGATTCTTGAACCAGCCGAGGAAGTCGTCGTTGTTGACCTTCCGCATGCCGACCAGCCCGACAATCAGCTTCTCGGGGTCGTTCACCCTAAGCGAGTAGTCGCCATACACCATCGTTCCGATGCCCAACCCCGTCTCGGGATCTCGGGTGTCACCAATCGGCCCTCCAAACTTCAAGCCAGAAAACTCACGCAGGGTGACGAAGTAAACCTCGGCGATGAAGAGATTTCCTCCCGTCACTTTCTCGAGCAGCTTGGAGACAAATGGCACGTTGTTGGTGTCGAGGGTGTGGCGCCCTGCCCCCAACTTGCCCGCCACGACTCCGTCTTTCACGAAGAGCGCCATTTCGTCCGCGGCAACCGTCAGCTGAGTCATCAGCCGAATGTTGTTTTCGGGGTACTTGTAGATGATGTGGTCCTTCGCCTCATCAGCGCGTGCGATGAAGTTGCGCTGCGCCTCGGCCTTGATCCCGCCTAAGAATCCCATCGTTCCTCCAAGAGGTATGTAACGCGGGTGGAAGTTCCCACTTCTTACCCACGAACGCCAACGTCATCTGGCACACGAACACCCTGGCCAACGATTGCGCGTCAGCGGCTCATCATTCGTTCGCGATCGAACAGCCTGCGCGCCGCGATGATGAGGAACAGGTTGAGCAAAAGCACGAACGCACCGAGCGCGGCGTAATACGCGACTCCAGCCTTCAGCCAACCAGCAAACTGGCCTCCCGCCAACCCAACCAGTGGCAGCACGAAGAGCCCCGACAGCTGCTGTGCGAGTCGCGCGTCGCCCACCCTTGCTGAAATCACCACCGAAACGCCGTTGCCGAAGAACGCGAACAGCGGAGAAATCACGAACACCCCGAACACCCACATCGCGTTCGGCAACAGCGGGCCCTTCACCACCGACCACGCCACTGCGTCGACGCAGACGGACAAGGCGAGAAATGCGAGCACGCAAATCGCAAACGAAGGCACCAACGACGCGAGGCTCTTGCCAATCAACAACTCGAGCGGAGTGACCGGCGAGGCCAACAGCGGCTCGAGTGTGCGACGCTCTTTCTCACCCGCGACCGCGTGCGACGAAATCAGAATCGGAACAAACACCGGCATGATCAAATACACGGCGAACCAATCGATGAGCACCTTCTCGATCAAAAACCGGGCGGCATCCTCGGCGTTGACGGTGACGTCGTAGTACTGGGCGACGACTCTCAAGTTGGGATCATCGGGTCGGTGGACGTACGCGAACACCACCAGCGTCGGAGCGACAACCAGAATCGCAGGCAGCGCCATCATCGACCACAGCAGCGCCTTGTTCTTGCGCAGGTCGAGGAAGTCTTTCTGAAATACTGCC
>JANOHG010000148.1:0-3651 GCA_031406375.1 Archangiaceae bacterium
CCGTTGTTGTTGTGTTGTTACGTTATTGTTACTGTCGCGCGGTCCAGCCAAGGAAGGGAGACTGGCAGCATGGTTATGGGGGTGTTCAGCGCGATCCTGGTTGCCAGCGCCTTGCCCGACGCAGGTGAACAAGACTTCGCAGACGCAGGTGAACAAGACTTCGCAGACGCGGGGGAACAAACGGCAACCGAGGGGGTGGCCGAGCGCAACTCGACGGGCAGCGACCGTTCAGAAGCGGCAGACATCGAGGATCTCGACCTCGCCGCGCTGCTGGGCACAATCAGCTCAGCCTCGCGTTACGAAGAGACGGTGCTGACGGCGCCCGCCGCAGTGACGGTCTTCGATGCTGAAGAGATCCGGAACTCGGGGGCCATCTCGGTGCCCGATCTGCTGCGGCTGGTGCCTGGCGTTCAGGTCTATCAAACGGCGCCTGGCAACTTCGCGGTCGCGCTCCGCGGCAGCAGTTCGCTGTCGACCAACAGCCTGGTGGTGTTGCTCGACGGCATCCCGCTTGGCAGCCCGATTGACGGCAGCATCGACTGGAGTGCGATCCCCATCGACGTGCGCGACCTCGAGCGAGTCGAGGTGGTGCGCGGCCCAGTGAGCACCATCTATGGCGCCAATGCCTACACCGGAGTAATCAACCTCTCGACGCGGGGTGACTTCTCTTCCGCACGGGCGGCAGCATTCGGCGGAATTGACACCGCCGCGAAACCGATTGGCGGCGCCTCGGGGCACTACCGCCGTGGCTCGATCGGCTCGATGCGTTGGCACCTGGGCGCCGACTTCCGCAGTGACGCTCTGGCCTCGAAGTTCGAGTCCGGCACTCAGCCGCCAATGCTGCGCGGAGGTGGTCTGGGGTGGATCGAGATTCCGCTCTGGAAGGGAGCGAAGCTCGTGGTCGAAGCGGCGGGCTCGCTTGGCTCGCGCAGCGCGGTCGATCACCTCGTGCTCGAGCCGAACCCGCAGCGCAACACCGTGCTGCTGGGCAGCGCGCGGGTCGAGCTTGGGCAGTGGGCCTTCCTCGACGGCATCGCTCTGTGGGGCCGCGGGCTGTCGGTGAACATCCGCGGCGACTCGGCGCTCTACAAGGGCTTCTCATACGCCGGAGCCACCGGCACCCGTTGGGAAGCAGGGTTCGACCTGCGCGCCAAGCTGCTCAACGTGCTCGAGGTAAGCGTTGGCGCCAGCGCGCAGCTCAGCCGGGTCGACGCGCCGTTCATCCACCCGTATGAGAACGCCAAGAGCCGCCCCGGCTACGCCTTTTACGTCGACCTCGCGGCAAACCCGCACGATCGCGTGCGCCTGACTGCCGCCGTGCGCGGAGACCTCGTCGACGTCACTGGCAAGCTTGAGTTTTCGTACCGGGCGTCGGCGATCTATTCCAGCGCCTCAAGCGCGGTTCGCCTCTCGGCGGCGAGCGCCTTCCGATCGCCGTCGTGGGTCGAGCTGGGCGGAAAGTTCAGCGATCCACAAACCGGACTGCTCGTGCTCGAGGGTTCGCCCTCGCTGTTATCGCCGCGCATCGACTCGGTCGAGGTGGGCGCGTTCATCCAACCGATGAAGCGATTTACCATCGCCCCGACAATCTACTGGGCTCGCTTCTCGAGCCTGCTGATCGAGGACTACGCGCCGGTGGTCCGAAAGAGCTACGTTTCCGACTCTTCGCCCCAGGATGCGCTTGGCGCAGAATTCGAGCTGAAGGTGCGTACCGCGCAGAGTCTCACCTTGCTGGCGACGGCCGGAGTGCTGGCATTCATCGGCGTCAAGCCCGAGAAGGCTGCTGGTTTGCCCGCGCAGAACTCGGTACTCACCGCGGGGCTCCGTGTGCAAGGCGCCGCGATTCAGGAGCGAATCAGCTACGGCCTTGGGATAACCTACGCCTCGCCGCGAGCCTACGCGCTGCGCGCTGGCATTCCTCCGGCGATCTTCGGAACCCAGGTGAGCCACCAGGTGCGCGCAGACGCCGCGTTGAACGTGCGGCCATTCCAGGCGTTGCCTCTGGCGGCGTTCCTCAAGCTGCAGCTGAACCTGCCAGGCAACGCCGACTCGCCTTACCCCAATGCAGGGTCGTTCATAGCGGCTGGGTTGGTCGGTATCGAATACCGCCAGCAATGATTACCTGAATCGACTCGTCACAAATGGAGTATCAAATGAAAACAAGATGGCTGTCATTGATTGGGATGCTGACGGGCACGGTAGTCGCCGTTTCTTGCAGCAGCAGCACTGGAGGGACGGGTACCGACACGCTCGACAAGTGGCGCGGATCGACGCCTCACTTGCGGGTCGAGGGTCAGCTGAAGGGCGAGAAGATCTCGATCAACCTCACGGGAGCTCAAGCGAGCGACGTGCTCAACCTGCGCTGCCGGCGTGAGTACTTCGCGGACAGCAACGACGCGGGCGTCCTCAACGCCGCGACTGCGATTCCTTCAGAGGTGAAGATCATCTGGGTTATTAGTGACGACGGTGGGGTCGTCAATTCGGCGCAACTGGAGTTCAAGCGCCACGACTTCCGATCGAACAAGGAAGGCGACAAGGTCACTGCGATCCCGCGCAATGACACCATGCTGCCCACCGGGCAGAACTTCTGGCTCGAATACCAGAAGAACGACCCGGACGGCGGAGTGAAGCTGCTCGAGTACGGCGCGCAGAGCGGCACCTATACCCACGGTACTTATGACTGCCCGCGCGACGCCGCGAAGCCTGCGGTGTGTCAGGCGGCGATGGGGACCATGGGTGGCTTCGTGACTGGGGTGTGGTCCGATACCGACAAGCTCTCGGCGTCGTGGACGGCGAATTGCAACACCGACAGGCTCGAGGCCAAGCCGTGAGCTCGAGGGCGCGTTCGGCGTGGCTTCTGCCGGTCGTGCTGGGTCTGTCGTGCGTGGAAAAGTTCGAGACTCCCTCCGCGTACGATACCCAGCGCTTCCTCTGCAGCGGTCCCGACGCGCCCTTCTTCAACAAGGGGGTGGTCGTCTGTCGCAAGAAGATCGAGGAAGGCCAGGAATGCGGCGGGCTGATCAGCTTCAAAGGCTTTCTCGAAGCGCGGCCGATCGTCGTCGAGTCTTCGCTTGAAAAGGGAACATACGGCGTCGTTCCTTTCGACGGAGGCCAGTTGCTCGACTCGGCCGAGGGCATCGGCTCGAGCCCTTTCTTCCGCTTCCTGGTGAAGTTTTCGAGTCTGGGCAACGCGAGCGCAGATGGCGGACTGCGATCGCTGCGGGTCGAATCTGGGTCCAATTCCCTGCTGGATCCGCTGGAAGATGATCGCCTCTCGTTCTCGCTGAGAGTCTTCGGCACCGACTCGGTCGCGTTCAACGGTCAAGGTGGCGAGCTGCGGATGACCAGCCAATCGCCCAGCGAAGCGATCGGTACGTTCACCACCCAGCTCACAGGCGGGTCGCCGGATGATGAGATAGAAGGCTGCTTCATGGTCTACCGCGAGGCCACCCGCATTCAGGCGCGGCCGCAGTAGGTTGCAACACCGCAACAGCCGTGTCGTCGCGCTCGATTCAAGGCGTTCGGTTACGGGGATGCTTCGTTGAGCAGGCTGACGATGCGATTGCGCCGGTGCCGCTCCTCGCTTACGAGAGGCGCGTGATGAAGCAACCGCGCGATGTCGTCAGTGGCTGGGGCCGGCTGTTCGCGCCC
>JANOHG010000167.1:0-3884 GCA_031406375.1 Archangiaceae bacterium
CCCAGCAGCACGCCGAACCCGGAGACGCCATAGGCGCTCACCGAGACGGCGAGAAAGAACGAGCCCGCCGCAATCGCTCCGGCGCCGCCTCCATACATTCCAAACACCAGACCCATGCTGGGCTTCTTGTCCTCGAGCAGAGTCGCCGTGTACTTCAGCTCGCGCCGCGACATGCCGGCCAGCGGGAAGGTCAGCAGGTCATCTGTCTCGAGCTCGGGAGTATCTTCCGTCCGGTGCTGCTCGTCCTTCGACAGCGGCGGAGGTGGCGGCGGCGGGAGCCCGGGAGGAGCCGCCTCGGCAGCGCTCGCGGCCGGCGTGGGAGGAGGCGGCGGGGGAGGGCTCATCGGCGCTTCGGCGGCCGGCGTCGCCGGGGCCGGAGCGACCGGAGCCGCCGCGACCGGCGCAGGCGCGGCGGGCTTTCCTAGAAGCCCTTGCAGCGCCTGGGTCGCCCGATTCTGTCTGACCTGCGTCGGCATGATCTGCCGGGCGCTGGTGGCCATCCACCCCTTCACCGGGTCGGCCGGGCAGTTGGTCGGAATCAGCGCCGTCTCGCCAGGCTTGCGGCTGTAGCAGCCCTCGCCATCCGCATTGGTGCACTCCTCTGCGACCCCGCGCTGGAACTCGCCGAACACCCGCTTCTCATCGGCAGTCGCCGGAACCTCCCCGAGCGCGGCTCCCGACAGCGTCTGGGTGGCTTGGGCCGCGACGATTCTGCACCCCACGGGCTCGGGGGCCTGCGCGCTGGCTGTTGCTGCCACCCAAAGGACACCCGTCAAGATGAGAGTTCGCACGGCGCGACCTTGCCACGCGCTAACGGGATCTGCTTCGGAACTCTCGGGAAGCCCAGACAGTCAAGTTGAGCAGCAAGATCGCCGCAACCACCATGAGCGCTTTCTTCAGAGGAGACTCGTAGATCCGCAGGCCCATCAGGGCCGCGGAGGCCAAAGCGCCCACGAGACCCGTGAGTGTGGCCGCAAGATGCCAATACGCGTTGAACTCAGGCCGACCGCCGCCCGTCATCTTCATGTTTGTGTCCCCAGCGAGATTCGAACTCGCGTTAGTGCCTTGAAAGGGCACCGTCCTGGGCCTCTAGACGATGGGGACAGGCCTGACTTTGCTGCTTACTGAAGTGAGTCGAGGGGGATTTGAACCCCCGACCCTCGGCTTAAAAGGCCGGTGCTCTACCAACTGAGCTATCGACTCGTCACTTCTTTGGTTTCGACTTATCGGCCTCCACCAGAATCTTCACCGACGCCTTCGCTCCATCTACCTGAACGTCCACCACTGCTGAACCAGGCGCCAGCCCAAATACCGCGTTCTGCCCCATGCTCACCACCTTCGAATCACTCGAACGAAACGTCGGACTGCGGTCCTTCAACGGTCGGCCCAGGTAATCGAACGCCATTGCTTTTAGCTCTACCGGATCGCCGCCCTCGGTCACAGTGACTTCCTTCGGTTCGACCTCTACTTTCTCGGTGTAAAGCACGTCAACCGGTACCGACGCAGTAATCGACTTGTGCGAAGCGATGACTTCCGTATGCCCGCTCTTCAACGGCTTCACCTTGCCCTTCTCATCCACTGTCGCAATGCTCGGGTCCTTCATCGACCAGCCCACCATCGCCCGGGGCGCTTGGACCCCCGTGTGGCTCATCGCCTTTGCCTGCACCCAAACCTCGTTGTTCGATTGCTTGAGGACGACTGCGTCAGGAGACAGCTCGAGGTAGTCGACCTTCTCGCAGGCGAGCAGGGCGACACTGGTGACGAAAATCGAAAGCCGACGCATGGGCGGCGGCGCATAGCACGAAAAGCGACTAGAGAAAGTGCAGATGGGTGATCGCGACGAAGAAGACGAGCTTTCTCAAGCACCAAGCCAATCACTTTACGTGACACGCCAAGGCGCCGACCGCCTCACCGCCGAACTGCGCCACTTGCTGAACGTTGAACGCCCCAAGGTGACCAGCGAAGTGACCATCGCCGCAGCGCATGGAGATCGCAGCGAAAACGCGGAATACATTTACGGCAAAAAGCGACTTCGCGAAATCGATCGCCGGCTGCAGTTCCTCAAGCGGCGCCTCGAGATTCTCACCGTGGTGGATCCCGTCGATCAAAAGGACGCCAACCGCGTTTTCTTCGGCGCGACGGTTAGGCTCAAGAACGACGACGACGGCCTTCAGTCGACCTACCAGATCGTCGGCCCCGATGAGACCGACACCAAAGGTGGCCGGATCAGTGTCGATTCTCCGATGGGACGAGCCTTGCTCGGCCGACGCAAGGGCGAAGCCGTCACCGTCAAAAGACCCAAGGGCGAGGTCGATCTGACGGTGGTGGCCATCCGGTACGTGTGACAGACTTCACCAACACTCATTTTTGGAAGACTCACTTCCGGGGGAATATTGGCGCGTAAGAACTTCATCCTCGACACCAACGTTCTGCTGCACGACCCACGGTCCATCTACAGCTTCGACGACAACACGGTCATCATTCCGATCTACGTCATCGAAGAGCTCGACTCGTTCAAGAAGGACATGAGCGAGTTGGGCCGCAATGCCCGACAGGTTGCGCGGTACCTCGACAAGCACCGGGTCGAAGGCACTCTCGCTGAAGGGGTGCCGCTGCCGAACGGAGGCACCCTCAAGGTCAGCTTCACCCACCACGAGTTGCCAAAGTCGATGGCCGACGGCCAGTTGATGGACAACCGGATCCTTGCGGTCGCCATCGATCAGAAGAACCAGGATCCCGAGACCGCTGCCTTCTTCATCACCAAGGACACGAACCTTCGCATTCGCGCCGATGCATTGGGGCTTCTGGCGGCGGACTACGAGCCTGAGCGGGTCGAGATCAGCGAGCTGTATTCAGGGCTCGTTGAACTCTCAGTCTCGGCCGATCTCGTCGATCAGCTCTATAAGCCTGGCGCCGAACTCGATGCTCCAGGCGGTGAGCCGCTGCTGCCCAATCAGTTCGTGTTGTTGAAGGATGTTGCCAATCCTTCCCACACCGCGATGGGGCGATACAACGCCACCAAGGGCAAGGTCGTCCCTCTCGTACGCACCGGCAAGGATGGCGTATGGGGTTTGCGCCCGCGCAACATGGAACAGAGTTTTTTGCTCGACCTGTTGATGAACGACGAGATCCGTCTGGTCACCATTGTCGGTAAGGCCGGAACCGGGAAGACGCTGATGGCAATCGCTTCCGGTCTCCAAAAAGTCACCGAAGAGGCCGTCTACCAAAAGCTGCTCGTCAGCCGCCCAATCTTCCCCCTCGGTCGCGACATCGGGTACCTGCCCGGCTCGGTCGAAGAAAAACTCAACCCGTGGATGCAGCCGATCTTCGACAACGTCGAGTTCCTGCTCAACATCTCGCGAACGGACAAGAAAGCCGGGCGCGGCTATCACGAGCTCGTCGACCTGGGGATAATCGAAATCGAGCCGTTGACCTATATTCGCGGTCGTTCGATTCCCAACCAGTACATCATCGTCGACGAAGCACAGAACCTCACCCCACACGAAGTGAAGACGATCATCACCCGCGTCGGAGACAACACGAAGATCGTCCTCACCGGCGACCCCTTCCAGATCGACAATCCATACGTCGACTCGACCAACAACGGCTTGGTGCATGTCGTGAATCGTTTCAAGAATGAGAAGATCGCCGGTCACATGACGATGAACAAAGGTGAGCGCAGCGTGCTCGCCGAGCTGGCCACCAACCTCCTGTAGGATTTGATGGGCACAGACGCGGAAGACAAGCCAGAACCGAAGCCGCTGATCTCGTATCCGACCGACTACGCTTTCAAGGTCATCGGAAAACAGGAGCACGGCTTTGGTGAATACGTCCGCTTGCTGTTCAAGCGGTTGATGGGCACCGATGTGTCACCCGATTCGATC
>JANOHG010000178.1:0-1370 GCA_031406375.1 Archangiaceae bacterium
GATCGAATCGACCACTGCGTTCTTGTCGGCAGCCTCTGGAGACAGCCGCAGGTATTCCTTGTACGCGCGCAGCGCTTTCCCGTGGGCGTCGAGGGCTTCGTGGCACTTGGCGAGGTTGAAAACGATGACCGCGTGCGGACGCAGGCGGTGGGCCTCTTCGAAACGGATCGCGGCTTCGGCGTACTTTCGCTGTAGGTACAGCGCCTGGCCTGCGGTGAAGTGCTCTTTGGCTTTTTGCGCGACCTCAGGAGTCGCAGGCACGCTCTGCCCAAGCAATGTCAGCAGCAATATAATTTTCATCGGGTGAGGAAGGCACCAGAAGCGCGCCCACAATGTTGGTGATGTACACACATGTAGGTATCCGTATCAGAACTAAGACAGGCAATACACACCTGGCCTCACGTCGGTTCCTTGACCGACGCCAAGACTCAACGACTGGCGAACGGATCTTGGACAGGTGGGCCTGACTTGCACGAAGCAGCTCGCATACTGTCGCGCACCTATGCGCTTGATTGCCGCCTGCGTCGTCTTCGCCTGCTTTTTGGGGTGCCAGGCCTCGCCCACCCCTGACAGCGGCAGCGCACCAGGTGACCCCGCCACTGACGGCGGCGACGACGCGGGAAGGGTCGACGGCGGCCGCGACGGTGGCACCGAGGATGCTGGGTCATGTTCTACCGTTGGGTGGATGGTGCCCGCGGGTTGCGCTGCGACCGACATCGAGGGCCGCCTGCGATGCATCCCGAACCTCAAGGTCGCAAAGAGCACCGCAACGACTACCCCGGTGGGTTACCTGCGGTTCGATCTCGCGTTCGACCAACCGGTCGACCACCTGAATCCCGACGCGGGAAGCTTCGAGCAACGGTTGGTGCTGCTGCACACATCGGCCGCAGCGCCGATGGTCCTTGCGACCAGTGGCTACCAGCTGAGCACCCGCCGGTCGGAGCTCGCCCGAACCTTTCAGGCGAACCAGCTCACTTATGAGCATCGTTACTTCACTCCGTCTCGACCCGTTCCGACCGATTGGAGCAAGCTCACCGTTCGCCAGGCTGCGGACGACGCCCACCGCATCTCAGAGGCCTTCCACTGGTTGTACCCCGCCCGATGGGTGAATACCGGCGCGAGCAAGGGAGGAATGACGAGCGTTTATCACCGTCGGTTTCATCCCTGCGACGTCGACGCCACGGTTGCGTACGTCGCTCCGGTCACGTTTGGAACTGCGGACCTGGCGTACAACACCTTCCTGGAAAACGTGGGCGGCGCAGCGTGGAGCGGCTGCCGGATGGCGCTGATCGACCTTCAGCGGCGGCTGCTGATGAAGCGAGATCAGCTCACGCCGATGATTCAAGGAGACTTCACCCGAGTGGGGGGGG
>JANOHG010000429.1:0-6181 GCA_031406375.1 Archangiaceae bacterium
ATGCCTTCAAGTTCAGCAACCTCACCAAGTCGCTGATCGAAGGGCTCAAGGCCCAGCGCATCGAACTGACCAACGCGGCAGGCCAGATGGCGAAGAGCAAGCTCGAGTTCGAGTTGGGCGCGTTGAAGACGCTTCGCGCCAACGGGCTGCGAATCAAGTTCGAGACGAACGCGAAGGAAAAGGACTTCCTCGAGACCCAGTTGGGCCCCGATGGCAAGAAGGCCGAGATTGTTAAGAAGGTCACCTACAGCGTCGCCGTGAGCGACGACCACCTCTATTGGCCTTACGTGGGCGAGTACTGGCGCGACGAGTTGGGAACCTACCAGTACACTTTGACGAAGAGCTGCGTCGAACGAGAAGCAACCGCCTCCGAGCGCAAGGAAGCAACCGCAACTCCGTAGGGGGCTGACGGTGGCGACGAACGAGAAGCAGATGGACGAGTCCGTGCCTTCTGGCGCGATGCGACCCGTCACGATTGCGTTCGACGTCATGGGGGCGGACCACGGGCCAGAAGAGATTATTCGCGGCGCAGCGCAGCTGACGCTTGAAACGCCCCACATTCACGCGCTCTTCGTCGGAGATCGCGCGTTGATCGACCGTGCATTGTCGAACATTCGTCACAATGCCGAACGGGTGGTGGTGCATCACGCGGCGCAGTTCGTTGCGATGCACGAGAAGCCGGGTGCGGCGCTCGACGACAAGCGCGACGCGTCGGTGTTGGTGGCGGCACAGTTGGTTGCAGCCGGCGAAGCAGAGGCTCTCGTTTCGGCGGGAAATACTGGGGCGGGGGTGTTGGCGTGTGCGCGCACCTTCAAATTGATTCCGGGGGTCAAGCGCGCGGCGCTCGCCACGGTGTACCCGACCCAGAGCGTTCGCGGAGCGAAAGACGATCCGTTTTCGCTGATCCTCGACGTGGGCGCGACGGTCGACGCGAGCGCCGATGATCTGGTGGCTTTCGCGGTGATGGGCGCGGCGTACGCGCGGATCATCTCGCGCAACCCGAACCCTTCGGTCGCGCTGCTGTCGAACGGCATCGAGGCCCAAAAGGGGCCGCCTCAGGTGGTGGAAGCCAACGCCCGCCTCCAGCACGTGAAGGGCCTGCGCTTCATCGGCAACGTCGAAGGCATCGACATTCCCAAAGGGACCTCAGACGTCGTGGTCTGCGACGGCTTCGTCGGCAACGTGTGCCTCAAGATGCTCGAAGGAGTGCACGAGACGGTGATGGCGCTCGCGAATTACGCCTACAAGGAAAGGCTGCTGTGGCGGGCGGGCCTGGCGATGCTGTCGGGCGGTTTCGAACGAATCAAGCAGGTCACTGATTGGGAACAGTACGGCGGGGCGCCGATTCTCGGGTTCGATAGGATCTTCATCAAGGCTCACGGCAGATCGAAAGCACGGGCAATCACCAACGCAGGAAAGGTGGCCGCGAAAGCAGTGAGCAACGATCTCGCCCGCGCGATTCAGGAGGGCCTCAAAGCATCGTGAGTCTCGTCGACCGCATCGACCCGGTACCACCCAAGCGCATCTACCGGTGGGACCTGGACAAGACGTACCTGCAGACTGACTTCGATTCGCTGCGGCAGTTGGTGAGAACTGCGCTGCAGAAGGCGACCGAAAAGAAGGCGGTGCCTGGCGCTGCGGCGTTGATTCGCGAGCTGAAGTCCCGCGGCGACTCGCGCTTGTGCATCGTCTCGGGTAGCCCAACCCAAATGCGGGCGGTGCTGTCTGAGAAGCTGAAGCTCGACGGCGTGGAGTTCGACGAACTGGTGCTCAAAGACAACGTCAGCAACCTGTTGCGCGGTCGGTTCAAGGCGTTGCGCGGACAGGTTGGGTACAAGCTTCCCGTGTTGCTCGAGAGCCGCGCGCGCGCTCCGGCAGAGTCTGAAGAGGTGCTGTTCGGTGACGACGCCGAAGCCGACGCCTTTATCTACTCGCTCTACGCCGACATGGTCGCGCGCCGGGTCAACGAGCCGGTGGTGTACCGGGTCCTCGAAGCTTCCGAAGTCTACCCGGACGACATCACCCGCATCATGCGGCAATGGGAAAAGATCGAAGTCTCTGACCCGGTGCGGAGGATTTTCATCAACCTCGATAGGCTGACTCCACCCGCCTTCTTCAGCAAGTACGGGCCGCGCGTCGTACCGATCTTCAACTACTTCCAGGCCGCGCTGGTGCTAATGGCCGATGGGGATCTGACTGCGACCCAGGTTGCCAAGGTTGCGGTCGAAATGGTTCAGACCGCCGGTTACAACCTGTTGACGCTTTCGAATTCGTTCCAGGATCTGATGCGGCGGGGGCTGCCGATGGCCGAGGTCGCGCATGCGCTCACCGAGGCGCTGTCGGGCCCTCAGGCGTTGTTCAACTCGGTGCGGCCAATGCCCGACATCCTGGCGGCTTTCACCAAACGAATCGCTGCGTTGGGAGCCACCCCATCACCTCCGTTGGCGCGCGATGTCGACTACCTGTCGCTGATTGATGACGCGCGCCCCCGCGACAAGAAGGGAAAGAAGCGATGAAGGCCTCAAGCGATTAGGAAATGAGGCGGGCTTTTCGGTATACCCCCCGCAGTCCCCGTGGCCTCCCCCCTGGAGGCGTGCTGGTTGGGCGAAAGAACGAATGATGCAAAACAACGAAGAAACCCTTGGCGTGCCACCGGTTGATGCAGCTCCAGTTGGCCCGCAGATAGACCCTGCCCGCCTCGACGCAGACGCGGTTCGGGTGGTGCTGCGCCTTCGCCAGCATGGCTATGAGGCTTTCCTGGTCGGAGGCTGCGTGCGCGATCTGCTCGTCAACCGATCTCCCAAAGACTTTGACATCGCGACCAGCGCGACACCGAACCAGGTGCGCGACCTGTTCCGCAACAGCCGGCTGATTGGGCGCAGGTTCCGGCTGGCCCACGTCTATTTCAAGGGCGGCAAGATTCTCGAGGTGTCGACCTTCCGCGCGAGTCCAATCACCTCAGTCGAAGAGCCTCCGCAGCCGTCGGAAGCCGCCGAGGGTGAGATTCGCACCGAAGCAACCGCACAGATGGCCGTCGCCGATGTCGACGGAAGCGCCGAAGCTGCGCGCGAGGCCGTCGCGGTCTCGACAGTTCATGTCGACGCGGAAGCCGATGTCGACGTGGCGATGGAAGACATGCCGGCGCCGTTGGTGTTCGTCGCGCCGGTGGCCGAGAAGAAGCAGCCTGACCTCTTCATCGACGAGGACAACGTTTTCGGAACGGCGATCGAGGATGCGCGACGTCGCGACTTCACCATCAACGGGCTCTTCTATGACCCCGGCGCGGGCAAGGTGATTGATTACGTGCGCGGCGTACGTGACCTTGGGCTCAAAGAGATTCGAACCATCGGGGATCCCGAAGTCCGGATGCGCGAGGATCCGGTGCGGTTGCTGCGTGGCATCCGGTTCGCCTGCAAACTCGAGTTCGACATCGAGTCGCGCACCTACGCGGCGATGGAAGCGGCGGTCGAAGATCTGTCGCGCTGCTCAGCGCCCCGGCTTCTGGAAGAGACGTTTCGGCTGATTCGCGGGGGAGTGTCAGCTCCAAGTCTCAAGCTGCTGCGCGCGCTTGACGCGCTGAAGGTGTTGTTGCCGCCGCTCGACAATTGGCTCAAGGAACAGGATGCCGAAGCTCAAGACGCCTATTGGGGCTTCGCCGAGGCGCTCGACTCGCTGGTGAATTCGGGCGCGCCGTTCGAAGACGCGATGTTGTTGGCTGCGTTGCTGTTGCCGGTCGCGCTTGATGAGCCGGAATCGGATGTCTCTCAAGATGGCCGACCCAGCGTCGCGAAGGCAATCGAGCACCTGCTTCAAGAGTTGGTGCGCACCGCGCGGCTGCCCCGACGAATCGCCGAGCGATGCCGGATGATTTTGATCGCCCAGCGCACCTTGTCAGGTCAGCGTCGCAGGCGTGGCGGGCTGATGAGCTTCCGAAAACACCCGCTCTTCAACGAGTCGTTGAAAGTGTTCGAAGTGTGGGTCGAAGCGACCGACGAATTCCGTGAGGAGCTCGAGCAGTGGAAGACCGGCGCGGCTCCGATTCCGTCTGCCGACGCGCCTGCGGGCCCAGCGGGTCGCAAGCGCCGCCGTCGTCGCAAGCGCCGTGGCCCCAACGCTGCCGAAGGCACAGCGATCGTCGCTGTTCCGCCTTCGACTCAGCCCGTTTGAGTTGAACCCGATCATTCATGGCGAGATCGCCTGGTTGGTCTCGCAGAAGCTGAAGAGCCGGCGTGATCGCTGGCTGGTGACAGCCGCCGGCCTGGTGCCCGACCTCGATGGGCTCACGATTCTCGGGGGCGACGACGCGTACGCGCGCTGGCACCATCTGCTCACGCACGGATTCGTCGCCGCGGCCATCGTCTGCGGAACGCTGGCGATCGCCGCGAACCAGAGAGTGCGCGTGCTGCTCTTCGCGCTGATCGCATTTCATCTGCACCTTTTGTGCGACCTGGCAGGCAGCGGGTTGGGGTGGCCGATCTTCTATTTCGGCCCATTTTCCGAGGTGGCGATAACCTGGTCAGGTGGTTGGGAGCTGGCGAGCTGGCAGAACTCAGTGATTGGAATGGCGGTGACGCTGCTGTGTCTGGCCAGCGCGTTGCCTTTCGGGCGCACCGTCGTCGAGCTGTTCTCGTTGAAGGCCGACGCTGCAGTGGTGAAGACGATTCGAGCGCGGTTCGCGCGGTTGACCTTTCAGTCGTCTTCGCGCTGAACGTCGCCCCGGCGGGCGCCCATCTGCCGGCGGTACTCGTCGCGGTCATCGTCCGGGGCGCTGTCTTTGAGGTCTGCGGGAACAACGAGCCCGCCGCCGAACTTCGAGGCGATCTTATCGAGCGCGGCGTTGAGCTTGTCGGACCTCGAGGGACCTTGGGAAGCAAACAGCCCGAGCTGCGCACTGCCGGTCGAGAAGTCCTGAGTGCTGACTCCGGTGAGGCGGATCTTCCGCCCGAGATCGACTTTCGTCAGCAGGCCAGTCGCCTCGCGGTAGAGAGCTTGCCCGTCATCGGTCGATTGCTCGAGCGTGATTCGCCGGGTGAGGGCGGTGAAGTCCGAGTACTTCACCGACAGCTGCACCACCCGCGCCTTCACCCCCGCCCGCCGCAGGCGTCTGGCGACGCGCAGTGCTTGGGAATGAAGGTGTGGCAGCAATGCTTCTTGCCCGAAGAGATCTTCTTCAAAGGTGTCTTGGGCTCCGATGCTCTTCGCCTCGCGGTCGGGCACGACCGGGCGATCATCGATGCCCTGTGAGAGCTCCCAGAGGTGAATGCCGCTGGGCCCGAGCTTCTGTTCGAGCCAGGTGCGATCTCGCTTCGCCAGATCGCCGATCGTCATCAGACCAAGCACGCGAAGTGACTCTTCGGTGCGCGGGCCGACGCCCCACAGCCGAGAGACAGGCAGCGGCGCTAGAAACTCGCGCGCTGTCCCTGGAAGTACTTCCCGCTGGCCAGCGGGCTTAGCGAAGTCCGAAGCCACTTTGGCCACGTACTTCACTTCGGCGATTCCAGCTGATGCGGGCAAGCCGACTTCCTTTGAGATGCGGGTGCGCAAGTCCGAAGCAATCTTCGAAGGCGAACCAAACAATGTCATCGAGCCCGTCACGTCGAGGAACGCCTCGTCGAGAGACAGCGGCTCAATCAGCGGAGTCACCTGCTCGAAAATCTTGAACACCGCTTCGCTGGCGTCGGCATAGGCGTGTGGCCGCGGGGCAACGACGATCGCGTGGGGCGCCAGACGGATAGCCCGAGACATCGGGATCGCGCTCTTGACTCCAAACGGGCGCGCTTCGTAGCTCGCCGCGAGCACGACGCCTCGGGTCGGGTGGCCTCCGACGATCACCGCCTTGCCGCGCAGCTTTGGATCATCGCGCTGCTCGACCGACGCGTAGAAGGCGTCCATGTCCAGATGAAGAATCGCGCGCACCGTGAGGACGTTACTTCGGCAGGTCTCGTGCCGGTTCATCAACTCGCGGGAGGATGCTCGAAGGCCGCGTCGTCTTTGTGGGTGCCGGCCAAGATGCCAAGGCGCATCATCTTCCGCGCTGTCCGTTGCGGCCTCCAGCGCATCGCGTTTGAAGTTCCTTGGCCACCCGATGCCGACGCTCGGTTGCTCGGTTGCTCGGTTGCTCGGTTGCTCGGTTGCTCGGTTGCTCGGTTGCTCGGTTGCTCGGTTGCTCGGTTGATCGGTT
>JANOHG010000245.1:0-5566 GCA_031406375.1 Archangiaceae bacterium
CATCGAAGGTGCCGCGTTGTTCGCGTTGATTATCTGCATCCTGCTGACGGTCAAAGGCCCGGTCTAAAGTTTGGTCTTCGCCCCAGGCGTTGCGCAGCGCACCGCCTGGGCGCTTCACGTTGATTATTTGAGCTCCAACGAATTCCCACTCAAGAGAACACCATGAACTTTCTCGTCCTTGCCTCTGGCGCCAGCGGTGGCTTCACCGATGTCCGGCCGGGCCTCATCTTCTGGACGTTGATTACCTTCTTCATCGTGGCGTTCATCCTGCGCCGCGCGGCGTGGGGTCCGATTCTCAAAGCGGTAACCGAGCGCGAGAAGGCCATCAGCGGGTCGATTGAAGCGGCCAAGCGAGAGCGGGCCGAGGCCGAGAAGTTGCTTGCCGAGCAGAAGACGGCCATCGCTGGGGCGCGCGCGGAAGCGGCCGAGATGATGCGAAAGAATCAGGCCGACATGGAGAAGTTCCGTGAAGACCTGATGGGCAAGTCGCGGAAAGAAGCCGAAGACTTGAAAGCCGACGCGCGGCGCAGCATCGAGGAAGAGAAGACGAAGGCGATTGCCGAGTTGAAGGCGCAGGCCGTCGCGCTCGCGATCGCGGTCGCCGAGAAGTTGATTGAAGAGAAGCTTGACGACGCGAAGCACAAGGCGCTCGCCGAGAAGTTCATCACCGACCTGGGCTCCAAGCGGCCTTCGGCGTAACGCCAAGCACCGCATTTTCAGCGCTGATCAGCGGCGGACTGAAGCCTGGGCTGTTCAGCTCTGCGTCCTTCAGGTACATCGCGCGCTTCATGGGACTTTCCATCGGTATCGTCGGCCTTCCCAACGTGGGCAAGTCGACCCTCTTCAACGCTTTGTCTAACGCCGGCGCTCTGGCCGCCAACTACCCCTTCGCGACCATCGAGCCCAACATCGGTGTCGTCCCGGTGCCTGACGACCGACTTCAGAAGCTCGCCGACCTCGCCAAACCCGAGAAGATTCTCCCTACCGCGCTCGAGTTCGTCGACATCGCAGGGCTCGTTCGCGGAGCGAGCAAAGGCGAAGGTCTCGGCAACCAGTTTCTTGGCAACATCCGACAGGTCGACGCGGTGCTTTATGTGCTGCGCTGCTTCGAAGACGAGAACATCACCCACGTGGAAGGCAGCATTGATCCTGTCCGCGACAAGGAAACGGTCGACACCGAGCTTTGCCTCAAGGACCTCGAGTCGGTCGACAAGCGCAAAGACCGCACTGGGAAGCTGGTGAAGACGGCGGGAAAGGAAGGCGAGCTGGCCCGCGCCGAGATGGTCGTGTTGGAAAAAGTGAAGGCGAAGCTCGACCAGGGGCTGCCCGTGCGCGCGCATGGCCTGACCGAAGACGAGATGCTGATGATTCGCGAGCTGTTCCTGCTCACCAGCAAGCCGGTGCTCTACATCGCGAACGTGATGGAGAATCAGCTCTCGACCGCCGAGAACGACCCCCACGTGAAAGCGACCCGCGCGCTGGCGGCGAAGGAGAACGCCGACGTGGTCGTGCTCGCCGCGGCGCTCGAGGCCGAGATTCAGCAGCTGCCGATTGAAGAGCGTCCCGACTTTCTCAAGTCCTCTGGCCTCGACGAGCCGGGCCTCAACAAGGTGGTTCGCGCTGGGTACAAGCTGCTCGGGCTTCAGACGTACTTCACCGTTGGCCCGAAGGAAGTCCGGGCGTGGACGATTCACAAAGGGTGGAAGGCGCCTCAGGCGGCCGGGGTCATTCACACCGACTTCGAAAAAGGCTTCATCAAGGCCGAAGTCATTGGTTGGAAGACGTTGTGCGAACTCGGCAGTGAGCACGCTGCGCGCGAGAAGGGACTGCTGCGAATGGAAGGGAAGGATTACGTGGTACAGGATGGCGACTGCATGCACTTCCGCTTCAATGTGACGACCTGACCGTGGGTACTCATCTTCCCTGTCGTGCCAAAGTCGACGGCCTGCCCGAGCTGGGTAAAGCGATGCTCGACGACGAAGGAGTGATTTTTCACGGCAAAGACGAGCGGGTTGTCGTGCGCTTCGTTGACAGCCGCGACGCCGTCGTCGAGGGCGATTGGCTCATCTTCGGGCCACTGGAGCTCGAGCTGGGCGCGAAGCAGGCGACCAAGTGGGCGAAGGCGATTTCGAAGCCGAAGTCGGTGCTCGAGAAGCTCGGGCTGAAGTCGGGTCAGACCGCGGTCTTGCTGGGCGAGTACCCGCATGAATTCGAAGACGAGCTGCGAAAGAAGGGGTTGATCACCACCAACCGCCCCACCCGCACCCTGCCCGAGCTGGTGTTCTTGTTTCTCACCTCGTCAAAACAGCTGACCCGCCTTCCGCCGATTTCCGACACCGGCGCGCTGTGGATGATTCGCGGGAAAGGTAAGACGGCGGCCATCACCGAAGCGCAGAGTCGGGCTGCCGCGCTCGCCGCAGGGCTGGTGGACGTCAAGGTGCTGGCGTTCTCGCCCACCCATTCGGCTGAGAAGTATGTCGTGCCGGTAGCACGCCGTGGAACGCGAGCGTGAGCCGCGCTATTTGCAGCTCGAGAATCCAATCGTGCAGCAGACCACAGCTTCCAGCGCCAGCCTGCAGTCGCTGTTGATTCTGCTGAGCGTCGCGCTGCCATCGGTTTTGCCATTGCTCGCACACACTTCACTGTTTTTCACACACAGCTCGTAGTTGAGCACTTGCGAGTTGCACTTGTTGTCGCGTGCGGCGTTGTGGTCTTGCACGCACCGTTGGTATTGCTCGGAGCTTGGCCTCGACTCATTGGGGCAGCGGGAGCCAGCGCAGGGATCTGACCCTCCACAACCCATTGAAAAGATGACGAGCGCTGCAAGGAATTCCATTCGAGCCATGCGTCCTCCTGGTGCCGAAACGCAGACACCTTACATCGCCTTGGCTTCCACCCGTACGCTGCCCGAGTCCTGCACACATTGAGCGACGCGGCCCTACCTGGGGGCAGGAAACTCAGCCGTGGTAAACGCGCGACGCCACAATCCTTCCGTCGCGCACCTCGAACACTTCGGCAACCGGATACGACGGACCGTCGGACGCGTGCCGCAGGTATTCGAGGAACACGCGATCGTCGTTCGCGGTGATGGTCAGCTCTTCGTAGCGCAAGGTGGGTAAGCGTTTGATGGCGTCGCTCCACCATTCTTTGAGCGCCCTTTGGCCGACCAGCTTTCCTCCAGTCTGAGGATGCATCGCGCGAATCTTCGGCGAAGTGTGGGTCGCATCCAGTGTGTAAATGGCCACCAACCCGTCGACATCGTGCGCATTGAACGCGGCCAACCACGCCCGCCCCAGCTTCGCGTTCGCCTCTGAAAGCATGCTCATGGTCTTCCTGGTTCCCTACTTCGAGCCGCAGATGATACCCGCGACGTTGGCGTCTGCTTCCAACACGACCTTCGCCTCGACGGTGGTGGTGCTCTTGGGCTTGTTGCCTCTCGCGGTGGTGGTGAAGGTCATTGAGGTCGCCGCCGCAAATGGAGCGAGCTCAACGTCGAGAACCGTGAGCGCAATTTCCTTTGCGTCTTTGGCGAATGGTCCGCCGCGCGCGATCTCTTTCTTCGTCTGGCCGGGCGCCTCGATGAAGAACGACAAGCTCTCGAGAAACGTGAAGTCTTGGCCGTTGGCGGGTGCGGTAATGGTCAGCGTCAGCGACTTCAACTTCACCGAGTTGATCTGCTCGCGCTTGATGCCTTGATTCTTGAACTCCTGGCTCTGGGTGATGTCGAAGTTGCCCAGGTTGCCGAACCCGATGTCGCCGGTGAGCAGCTCGAGCAGCGTCGCTCCCGGAATGGTCGCCGTCGCGGACTGAGAAACGGTGACCCGGGTGAGGCCGCCACAGGTCACCAGAAGGCAGATCAGCACGGCGACCACTGCGATGCGCGAAGTGTTAGGCATGGGAAGGACCCGTTTACTCCATGACCCTTCTTCGCGCCTTTGACGTTTCGCTAGCTTTTGGCAGTCGCACTCTTTTTTCGCACGTCGAGCTCGTCATCGAGGCCGGTGAACGCGTTGGCCTGGTGGGCGTCAACGGCAGCGGTAAATCCACGTTGATGAAAATTCTTGCGGGCCAGCAGAAGCCCGACACCGGCACGCTTCAACTGCAGCGCGGCGCGCGGGTCACGTTCCTTCCGCAAGAGCCCGAATTCCCAGTCGGCGCGACCGTGCAGAGCGAGCTCGAGGTTGCGCAAGCTCCCTTGCGGGCCGCGCTGGCTGCCCATGAGGTGCTCGCCCACAGCATGACGGGCACCGACGAAGAAATGAAGAAGCTCTCGGCGCTCGCAGACACCGTCGAGCATCTGGGTGGCTGGGACACTGGCCACGAAGCGAAGAAGCTGCTTGATCGCCTTGGCGTCAACGAATGGGAAAGGCCCGTCGCCGAGCTGTCCGGAGGCCTCAAAAAGCGGGTCGCGATCGCCAAGGCGTTGTTGGCCCGGCCGGATCTGCTGATGCTCGATGAGCCTACCAACCATCTGGATGCCGAGACTGTCGAGTGGCTCGAAGAAGAGCTCGACGAGCGCGAAGGAGCGTTGCTGCTCGTCACCCACGACCGCTATTTCCTCGACGGTCTCGTCGACCGGATGGTCGAGGTCGAGCCCGTCATTTCTGAACAACAACCCGGCGGCCTCGTCTCGTACCCCGGCAACTACCAGGCGTGGCTCGAACAGAAGCTCGCGCTGCAGCAGAGCCAGGCGACGCAAGCCCACAAGCGCGACCGCTGGATTACCCAAGAAATCGCCTGGATGCGGCGTGGCCCACAGGCGCGGCGCACCAAAACCAAGCAGCGAATGGAACGCGCGGCCAAGCTGCTCACCGAACGCGGCTTCGTGCGCCCGAAGGTCGCCGACCTGCAAATCGCCAAGGCACCTCGCCTGTCGCAGATTGTGATTGAAGCGAAGAAAATCTCGAAGTCCTTCGACGACCGCCTGGTCTTCAAGAACGTCAGCTTCATCCTTCAGCCCGGTGAGCGCGTCTGCCTGATGGGGAAGAATGGCGCTGGGAAGACGACGCTGATTAAGACGCTGCTCACCGAGCTCGAGCCTGACAGCGGCACGGTGGTGACGGGTGCGCGAACGAAGGTCGCTTGGTTTGACCAGCACCGCGAGTCGCTGGACCCTAAGCTCACCGTCTACGAGAGCGCGCTGGGCCCTGATGGCAGTGATTGGGTAATGCTCGGCGACAGCAAAGTACGGGTGGCCGAGTACCTTGACGACTTGCTCTTTCCGGTGCCGATGCAGCGCCAGAAGGTGTCGGCGCTGTCAGGTGGAGAGCGTGGAACCCGCTCCGCGACTTGCCGAATCCAAAACAGATCTGGTCGTGGATCTCCTACGATGTGGCCAACCAGTCATTCACCCTGCTGGTCAACACCCTTCTGTTCTCGCTATTCTTCAGCAAGGTCATCGTGGCCGATGACGCCATCGACGACCGCATCTGGGCGCTCACCTACGGAACCAGCATGGTGCTCACCGCCCTCGCCTCACCGCTTTTCGGTGCCATGGCCGACGAACGCGCCTGGAAAAAGAACGGGCTGCTGGTCTCGGGACTGGTCTGCGCGAGCCTGACCTGCG
>JANOHG010000268.1:0-1468 GCA_031406375.1 Archangiaceae bacterium
CAGCTTGAGGGCATTGAGCCGTCGATGAAGGCGCGTTGCGCTGGCCAGCCCATCGGGCGGAGGGAGCGGTTCAACCACCGGCCGTGGTGTTGGAAACAGAGCCGCGGCTGATGCGAGCAGCACCAGTTGCCGTCGGGTGAAGAGTCTTCGAGCCATTGGGTACGCACAGACTAGTACGACAGCGATGGCACCGCCGATGGTCGCGAAGGATCAGTTCGAGGCGTGCGAGCGTCGGCGCGCCTCGTCCAGCGTCTCGGGTGGAACGAGGCATTGTGGGCCGCGACCGATGAGGTCGGTGCGTTTGGCCAACGTCAGCGCCTCACGCACCAGCGGCCATTGCTCCGGGTTCCAGTAGAGCAGCAACGCCTTCTGCAGCTTTTTTTCGCGCAGCCCAGTGGCGGTGTAGACCGGCTCCATCTTCAACGGGTCAATGCCCGTCCAGTACATGCAGGCGGCGATCGACATCGGAGTGGGGATGAAGTCCTGAACCTGCCGCGGGCGCTTTCCGTTCTTCTTCAGCCAAATCGAAAGCTCGATCATGTCATCAAGCGTCGAGCCTGGATGACCACTGATGAAGTACGGAATATCGTACTGCTCTTTGCCGGCATCTTTACTCGCACAAGCGAACATCGTCTGAAAACGCTCGAAGCTCTCGATGCCGGGCTTCTTCATCTTCTCAAGCACACGGGTGCTCACGTGTTCTGGGGCAACCGACAGCTGCCCACCCACATGGTGGGTCGCGAGTTCTTTGACGTACGCGGGTGAGAGCTGAGCCAAGTCGTAGCGAACACCGCTGGCGATGAACACGTGCTTTACGCCTTCTTCTTTTCGAACCGACTTCATCAAATCGATCAGCGGGTCATGCTCTGTCAGCAGGTTTTCGCAGACGCCAGGGTGCACGCACGAAAGCTTGCGACACGCGCGTTCGATTTGCGGTGTCTTGCACTTCATCTTGTACATGTTGGCCGTGGGGCCACCCAGGTCGGTGACCGTTCCGCGGAAGTCGCCCATGCGACGGACTTCGCGAATCTCGCGCAACACACTCGCCTCCGAACGGTTTTGAATGACCCGACCTTCGTGCTCGGTAATCGAGCAGAAGGTGCAACCACCGAAGCAGCCCCGCATCAAAACGATGGAATGCTTCACTGTCTCAAATGCGGGGATCTTCTCGGTGTAGCTGGGGTGCGGCTTGCGAAGGAAGGGCAGGTCGTAGAGCTCATCCATCGCGACCGAGTCAGGGTTTGCTTCTCCGTCGTCGAGCGGGATCGCGGGCGGGTTGAAGTACACGGCGCGGTCTCCATGCCGCTGCGCGACCGCCCGTGCGTTGCCGGGGTTCGTCTCCATCTGAAAATCGCGCGACATCCGAGCAAAGGCCGTCTTGTCGGCGACGACCTGTTCATAACTCGGCAGCACCACGACTTTCTGGTCTGCTGCCCGCTTCGCAGGATCTGCCTCGAGCTTGCTCATC
>JANOHG010000271.1:0-7090 GCA_031406375.1 Archangiaceae bacterium
CTGCTCTTGAGGAGGCAACAGTCGGTCGTACCCCAGCACGTCGCTCGACTCGCACACCGGGCCAACCACGTCGACCTTCTGCTTCGTTCCTCGGCGGGGAACAACCGGAACAATCTCGTGGTGGGCTTCATAAAGAGCAGGTCTGAGCAGATCATTCATCCCCGCGTCGACGATCAGGAAATTACGTGCGGGCGTCTTCTTGCGGTACAGAACCTTGGTCAGCAGCACCCCCGCGTTTCCCACCAGCACGCGGCCGGGCTCCATCACCAACGTCGCCTCAAGCCCGCGCAGCGGCGTCAGCACTGCGCGCGCGTACTCGGCCACCGTCGGAGGTTGCTCGTCGGTGTAGGTGATGCCCAGCCCGCCGCCGACGTCGAGGTGGGTCAAACCGAAGCCTTCACCGCGAAGCGACCGAAACAGATCCGCCACCTTGCCGATGGCCTGCTGCACCGGCTTGGCATCGGTGAGCTGCGAGCCGATGTGGCAGTCTACCCCGCGGGCATTGAGGCCCTTCATGCTTCGGCTCTTCCGGTAGAGAGAGATTGCTTCGTCGAACGGCACGCCGAACTTTGAGCTCTTCAACCCGGTGGCGATGTAACGGTGCGTCTTCGCGTCGACGTGTGGATTCACGCGCAGCGCGAACGGAGCCACGCACTTCAGCCGGCGCGCAACCTTATCGAGCGCGAACAGCTCTTCGGCCGACTCGACGTTGAACTGCAAAATGCCCTCGCGTAAGCCCAGCACCATCTCGTCCTCCGTCTTGCCGACGCCCGAGAAGACGACCTTTGCCGCGCGCCCGCGCGCCGCGAGCACGCGCACCAGCTCGCCTCCCGAGACGATGTCGAAGCCGGCGCCACGCCGGGCGAACAACTTGAGGACAGCGAGCGAAGAGTTCGCCTTCACCGCGTAACAGAGGAGGTGCGGGGTCCCTTCGAAGGCGTTCTGCAGCACGGTGAGATGCCGGACGAGCGTCGCCGTCGAATAGACGTAGGTTGGAGTTCCAACTTCTTTGGCTATCCGCGTCAGCGCGACGCCTTCGCAATAAAGCGCTCGACGTCTAGAGACAAAGTGGTTCACGGGCACGTTCTGGCAGCAGATGCGACCGCCGTCACCCGTGTTGTCAGCGGCAGCAGCCACCATCAGGCGGAGGAAGATCTACCAACCCGGGCCGCGGCGGCGCCTTGATTCCGCAGGCAGTCAAGCAGACCACGAGCAGCACGGCTCTCAGAACTTGACCCCAATCGACCCACGCAGTGCTTGCGCCGAGTCGAGCGGCGGAGCGGCCCTTGCACTCGAGCGCTGGTCGTTGAACCCGCCGAGCGGAAACAAGATGCCCCAGCGCAGCTCGCCGAAGAAGCCGTCTTCGGTCTCGTAGCGCGCTCCAAGGTTGATCTCGATACCCAGGTTCGCGTCCGGCGCCAGCGCCCCGGCCGTGGCCGATGGCGTCGACTCGGCGTAGATCGCGCGCGAGTAGATGACCGACCCGAAGGCGTTGAACCCATCGACGATGCGGTAGCTCACCGTCGGCTTCACATAAAAGGCATCGGTAACGCCGCCGATGATCTCGCGGAAGAGGATCATGTCGATGCGGTAGTCGCGGTTGAAGCGGAAGTTCCGAATCGACGAGTCGGTGCACCCACCCATGCTCTGGCAGGCGTACTGCGGGCCGTCGAGGTCGCCTGGGGTCGTGTTGTTGTCCGCCCCCACGCCCTTGCGCCGAGCGTAGTTGCCAAACCCTGGAGCGATGTCGCCCGACGCAAACCCGAGCTCGAGCTGGATCTTCAGCGCCTCATCCATCAGCCGCAGCTCACCCTGCAACACTCCGCCGAACTCGACGATGCCGATGCTCTGGTTGAGCCCGCTGCTTGTGTTGTCTTTGCCTATGCTGGCGATGTTGTTGATCGAACCGAGCACCGCCGAGGCCTCGAGTTCGATGCGCAGGCTGCCACGCTCGAACTTGACCCAGATGTCGGGGATCCACATTTGCGCTTGCCTGAAGACGTATCCCGCGTTCTTGCCGACCCCGTTGTTTCCGATTGGCGTCATCGCAGACTCGTTTTCGAACGGAGCGCCGTAGAAATCTGCGGGGTCATTGCGCTGCCATCGGTAAGTGAGGTGTGCGCCGTAGTTGAAGACGATCTGCCCTGCCTTGAGCCGCGCCTTCGTCTGGGTTTCAGTGTCGCGGCGAGCGATCGCGAGGACGAGGCTGTGTGCGTCGTCCGAATTGCTCTGGTCGAAGGGCTGCCCACCTGCTGGATCCCGAAACGACGTCGGCCCTTCAGCGTTGAAGTCGATCATCGGAGATACGAAGTAACCCGACAACGGCTCAGCGACGAACATCACCCGATCGACGGTGTCACCCCAGTCGCAGTCGTGGCAGGTGCCATCGTTGTGGGTCATGCCCAGGCCCCACTGTGAACCCATGCGGCCAAAACGCAGAATGCCGATCGGGGTCGAGACCTCACCCCACACCCGCTTGACCGCGATCGAGTCACCCAGCGCGTTGATCCCCGAACGCGGCGGCACCTGCGAGTTGCTCATGATGCTGAAACCGTCGCGCGCGTACACATGGTTCGGGTCGCGCGAGAACGCGTAGTCCGAGTTGCTGCCCATCAGCACGTTGTCGAGCGCGTCGATCTGCATCCGGATCCGCACTTCCTCTGAGATGTTGAAGGTCGGCTCGAAGCGGAACCGCATGTTCACGCCGGCGATGGTTCGCTCTTTGACGGAGCCTTCGGTGCTGGTGGGCGGAATCGGAAAGGTCGAGTACCCCGATGGATCCGGGTTCCGACCGAGATCGAATTTATTGAACAGCTCGGGCCGAATGCGGAAATACCCGTCGGGGACGAAGACCTCGAGCTTTCGCTTCTCTTCGACGAAGTCCTCGCTCCAACCTTGGGCGACCGACTGGGTCGCCAGCTGAGCGCGGACCTCTTCGCGAATTTCTTTGAGCTCTTTTCGGGTGGCGGCAAGCTCGCGGCGCAGCCCTTCGACATCACTGACCGCCGCGGGAGTACCCGCATCGTCGGGCCGGGCAAAAGAGGAGCGGGCGCTCAACACAACCAACGCTGCCAGCCAGAATCGAGATGAGGGGACCATGAGGCGGCGGGTTCTGCCACCGGCTTGCAGCGGCGTCCAAGGGAAAAGCACCGCGCTCTGATGCAGCTGGCGCTATCTGATTTTCACACCTTCGAAGGACCCTGGCGCAGCTCGGTCAGAACGCCGTGCGTTCCTTTGGGGTGAATGAAGGCGATCTTCGCTCCACCGGCTCCGATTTTCGGCGTCTCGTCGATCAATGGCGCGCCCTGCTTCTTCAGCTCGGCCAGCGCCGCGTCGATGTCGTCGACTTCGATGCAGATGTGGTGCAGCCCTTCGCCGCGCTTGTCCAGAAACCTGGCCACCGAGGTATTCGGCTCGGTTGGGCAGATCAGCTCGATCCGCCCCATTCCGTGCCCGAAAATCGCAAGTCGAACCTTCTGTTCCTTCACCTCTTCAATCTCCGCCAGCTCGAGGCCAAACGCTTCCTGGTAGAATGCGATCGCCTTCTCGAGATCTTTCACCGCGATGGCGACGTGATCGAGACCCTTCGCTTTGACCTGACTCATGTGCGCTTCCTTTGGACCTTCGCTTTTACCTTCGCGCGAAGCTTCGCGGTTGCTTTCGTTCGCGCCGTCGGCGTCCGCTTGGGCGGCTGAATCTTCGGCTCACCCGGCACGAACGGTTGGCATTCGGGGCAGAAGTACGACGAGCGCCCGCCATGCTCGCTCTTCACAATCACTGCGTTGCAGTTGCCACACTCTTCGTCGGCGCGATTGTAAACGTGGAATGGATTTGTCGCGCCCGGCTCTTCGACGTACTGAATCTCGTCGACGTTGCCCTGCTCAGCCAGACCAAACGCAATCGCAGCGTTGATCCCATCACACAGCCGCGACCACTCGTCGCCCGTCAGCGACATTGGCGCGCGACTGGGGTGAAGCTTCGCGCGGTACAGCGCTTCTGCGGTGTGGATGTTGCCCAGGCCGGTAATCCGTTCCTGGTCCATCAGCGCCACCTTCAGTTCCTGCTTGCTCTTGCCGACCGCAGCTCTCAAACGCGCGGCATCGAGCCCCTCATTCAGCGGGTCGACGCCGAGGTCCTTGATTGCATCCAGCGTCCACAGCTTCGTTGCGGGCGCTGGCTCGATTCGCCCGAACATCCGGGGGTCGCGAAAATGGATCACTTCGTCGGTGTCGAGGATGAAGCGTGCGCGGCTGTAGGGTACCTCTTCTCCATGGGATCGTTTGAGGAACTTCCCCGTCATCCCCAGGTGAGCCAAGAGCCCCTGATGACCGAACGACAGCAGCAGGTACTTGCCCTTGCGCTCGGCCCGGGTCAGCGGGCCCCGAATCGCCTCGAACGCTTGAGGCTTCGCACCGCGAAAAATTCGGGTCTTGGTCGCTTCGGCGCGCTTCACCGTGTGCCCCTCGAACCATCGCACCAGGGTACGGCGCGCAATCTCTACTTCCGGCAGTTCCGGCATGCGCCGCAGCTAGCACGATTGGCGCGGCCTGAGTTGCTGACGGATAAGGGGGTGAGGCTAGGCTGGTGGCCGTGAGCCGAATGGTGCTGTGGATCGCAATCTGTACTGGCATGGCCGCCTGGGCCCAGCGACGACCAATCGCGCCGGTGGACTGCGACGATCAATTTGCTGAGTGCAAAGAGGATTGCGCGATCAAGTGGGGTGGCACGACCAGCCTGAAGTCGCGCGCCAAACTCAATCCGTGCATCAACACCTGCAGCGGCGTCGAGCGCGACTGCCGCGAGGCGTTCTTCGAGACCAAGCGAAACAACCTCGATGAAGGCTCAATACAAGACAGGCCGCCTTCCCGAGCCGCTGCGACGAAGGCCGATGGGCAGAAGAACGAAGACAACCTGCCTGATGGCCGGCGGCGCGACGACTCGAGGCCGGTGGCAGAAGAAAAGAGCAAGCAGGAGCCTGAACTGAAGCAAGAAGAGGTTCCCAAATCGAACCGGTCTCAGATTTCCAAAGTCGAAGACAAGAGCGAGAAGCCGAAGAACGAGTCGAAGCCCGAGGTGAAACCCGATCTCGCCGCGCGCAACGACGACCCGGCGCCACCCGAAGAGCGCGCGACCAAACCTGCGCCGCTTCCCGGAAAGAGAACCGAGACGCGCGAGGAGCCCAAGAAAGACGAGAAGAAGCGCCCGCTGGACGAGTGGGATCCTTAAAATGTGAACTGCTGGCGCAAGAAGTAGGGCACGACCGCGACGCCAAGCCCGGCAACGGCCAGCAGACCGCCACCGATGTACGCGAGCAGCCCCGACTTATTGTAGTGGGCGACGACTTCGGCTTCGGTCTTGTCGGACACGATGAAGAGGCTGTTACCCTTGCTCAGCTGATACCCACCCGAAGGGTGACTCGAGGCAGTCCCCAGCACGTAGATGGCGTCGCCCTCTTCAAGAATCGTCTCGGTGTACTTCATGCCTTTGTTGAAAATGAACCCCTGCGACGAACGCCCGTACTGCGACAGCGACGCTTCGAGCTCGGGTGAAGCGTCGTTGAAGGTGCCCGACTTCGCGTGGGTGTCGGGTTTGAGCAGCAGCTCGGCCTCGAGCAGGTTGACTCGGACGTCGCCTGAACCGTCGGTGAGGACACAGCCCGCTTCCTTCTTGTCGTTAATCACCGTGCGCCAGGATCCGCTCTTGCCGTGCTGCTTCCACTCTTCGACATGGAAGTGGAAAAGGACACACGGCGACCTCGTCAGCGGGCTCAGCACGTGAGGCCCCGCACAACGAACCTTGCCCTTCACTTCGACCAAACCCGGAACAATGCGGCTGACCGGCGAAGTCGGAGTGTCGTTGATGAGCTTCGTCTTTCCCTTCGCCACCATCCCGCGCCAGACGACCAGACAACCGACGACGAACAGCACTCCAGCGAAGACGAAGTTCATGAGTCTCCCTAATCGTTGATCGCGATCACGAGGCCGATGCAAGCAACCAGCAGAACCAGCGCTCCGACGACCAGCAGCACCGAATTGCGCGTCATCGTTGCGCGGTCTTCATCCGAAAAATCCGAACGCTGAAGCTTTCCGCATGAAGCGCAACTGATGCCGGCGAACGCCATGTAGATCAATGCTCCGACGAGCCCGGCTGCCGCTTGCGCGGTGCCACTGTGAGAACGGCTGGCTTCGCCTCCGCACTTCGGGCACTTGTACGCCATTGACGCTCCCCCTTGGGCAGCGCTCAACATACCGTGCTTACGACGGTTCCTCATAGGCCAGTGCCTGAATCCGCGCCAACGCCCCGCGGTACAACGACGGCAGCGCCTCGATGGAATCGGCGTCGATGCCGAGGTCGTGCACGCGACCATTGCGCAAGCTGTAGACCCAGCCGTGCACGGTGACCGCCTGACCGCGCGTCCAGGCATCCTTCACCACCGTTGTCTGGCTCACGTTGACCACCTGCTCGAGCACGTTGAGCTCGCAGAGCCGATCGTGTCGTGCTTGAAGACTGTCGACGACGCTCAGGCAGGCGGCGTGCCTGTCGGCGACATCGGTCACGTGGCGCAGCCAGTTGTCGACCAGACCGAGGCGCTGCCCGGACAGCGCCGCTTGTACGCCGCCACACCCATAGTGGCCCACCACCAGAATGTGCTTCACCTTGAGCACGTCGACCGCGAACTGAATCACCGACAGGCAGTTGAGATCGGTATGCACCACCACATTGGCGATGTTGCGGTGAACGAACACTTCCCCCGGTGCCATGTCGATAATCTGATTTGCGGGTACGCGCGAGTCTGAGCAACCGACCCATAAGTACTCGGGCACCTGTTGCAGCGACAGCCGCGAGAAAAACTCTGGATCTTCACGGTGAATGCGTTCGGACCATTCGCGGTTTCTTTCGAGCAGGCGATCGAGCTTCATCACTCAATGTCCTTAGCGCACAACCTCCCACTGCGCGGGCCTTACGTTTCTTTCGCCAAGCTTTAAGCCGTGAAAAAGCGAAGAGCGCCCACCGGCACGCTCCCGCTTCTTTCGGTTCACTGATGTGACTTGGAAAGCCGACTACGGACAGCCGTCGAAGTTGGTTGGAG
>JANOHG010000273.1:0-3216 GCA_031406375.1 Archangiaceae bacterium
CAGCTTGAGCGTGGTCGAGATCTGCAGATTGGTGCCGACCGTGGCGATGCTGTTGATCATCAGCTGGATGATCGAGATGTCTGGCCCGGGAGCAGGCCCAAACGCGATCAGCGAGTTGCTCTGGAAGTCTGTCAGAGCGCAGACAGCCCCACAGTTCTTGCCTTGAGTGCCGTTGACGCCCGTCGAATTCTCGATGCCCACGGTGGCGTTCATCGAAGGCGTCGCGTTGCCGGTGACGGTGCCGTAGTAGAACTCGACGATTCCGTTTTCCCAGATGCGCAGCTGAAACGTGAGCGAATGCTGCACGGTCAGGAACCAATTCCAGTCGAACCATTCGATCGCCCGACCCTGCCCGTTGGGCCCGGTTAACGGTTGGTGCTGAATCAGGCTCGCTGGGTTTCGCCCGTTCAGGTCGTCCCACAGTGGAGCCAACACTGCATTCGGTTCGGCGACATTCGGCACCGCCTGGTTGCTCGAGAAGTCGGCGCCCGCGTTCGCAGAGGACGACGGCTCGAAAAACGCCATCCCATTCGCCGTAACGGTGATCTGGGTGTACGTCCGGTCATAGAAAGGAAAGGTAAAGCCAATCGGAATCGTCGCGCGGCCGCGATCTTTGGCGGTTCCTGCCAGCGCGACGAGGTTGATCTGAGAAGCGGTCGACAGCGCCGGATACGGAACGCCGCTGGAAGTCGTCGAAATGTATTGGGGCCAGGCAGGCGCGGCGAAACCCATCGCCACCAGGGCCAGGATGCATCGGGGACTCATTGGATTGCGTTCCTTCCGACTTTCTTTTGATCGGCCGGCGCGGCTTATATAGCCCCACCGAAATGGTTGCTGGCTTTCTGCTCGCTGCGCTTACTGCTGCTGCCCCAGCCAAACCAACACGCGCATGGGCCCATCAACTCTTGCGAGATCAGTGCCTACAATTTGCCGGGGACGCCGCGAATCCCTGGGCGTTGGCTCACGGCATCTGCGCGTTTGGTACCAGTTACCCCGCCACCGATGGGAGAAAAGCGGCAGACGTCATCACCGCCGACTTCCTCAAGAAGAATCCTACCTTCGACGGCGGCGCCGCGACCGGCAGCCCCTACGGGTTTGCGCGCTACGGCGCGGACGGAACGCCGATCGAGCCCCACACCAACCTGCTGGTAAAGACACTGGTGTTAGGAGGCGACAAGCCTTTGACCCGCTATCCCACCGCATGGGGAAGCGTCACGCTCGCAGAGCTGATCGCCTCGGCGAAGCTCGGGTTTCGGCATGTCCCCGAAAGCGACGACTATTGGCGCGACGTCGGGTGGACGCTTGACCTGTTGTCGCACGTGCTCAAGCCTGGAAATGCGGCGAAGTTTCAGACCTCGGACGGCAAGACTGTCGACTTCAGCGCGGTGATGGACGACGCGCTTGCCTACCTCGAAAGATCTCAGGCCGATCTCAAAGTGGGACTCGAGAAGAACCTGCCGCAGGTCGACAAACGCAAGCAGGGCATCTACGCGCACAGCTGCGGAGGACTGCATCTGGTTCAGGCGGTGCTTGGCTGGTCGCGCTTCCCACCGGTGCAAAAAGCGTGGGGAAAGCGCCTCGACGTTCAGCTGGCGATCTTGTTCTACCGCCTCGAGTCTGAGCGTCGCCAATACGACGCCGCGCTCGAGCAAGCCCCCCAGTACCGGCTGCAGATTCTCACCCAGATGCTGAAATTCTACGGCCATTTCCTCGAGACGACCGCCCGCTTCAACGCCGAGAGCGGCTGGAAGCCCACCGTGACTCAGCGGCAAGGCATCGCGAAAGCCAAGGCCTTGCTCGACGCGACGCTTCGACAGCTCGAGGCAGACAAGACCTTCGCGAGGATGTCCGAGATCAAAAAGAGCGCCCCACAGATCTATTTGGATCTGATCGGCGACGCATGTCACGCCAGCCACGGTTGGGACGGTTGGCCGTAGAACGAGCTCGCCGCCTTCGTATTCGATGCGCCCGCCTTCAGTGCCTGAGCTCGGATTACCCGACCGTTCTCGCAGCCGATGCATCGCCGCCAGCTTCGTTCCGCTCCCTGCGGTCTACCCAGCGGTCGTCGCCAAATTCTCCGGCAACAGCCCGTCGGCCTCACCGACGGCAATCGCGATGCTCCGAGCGTGAACGTCAAGACCGACAAATCGTACCTTCTCCATGGACCAGCCTCCTGTTGTGGCTCTGCGCCGCTGTCACCCCGAAGCGGAGTAACCCACGTTCACATCAGCGCTGGTCCATCGATTCGGTATTAGGGCATACAGGCGGGCTGCGGGCCGCCGGTACAACCGAAGACAAGGGCGTCGATCGCGCAGATCGCTTCGGCCACGATGCCCGCGGCAAACAGATCTGCGACCACCGGCAACACCAGTTGCGCATTCGACTGCGCCTGGTTCGCAGGCGGCTTGGTGGAAAAGAGAGTTCGACAAACCTTCGCGGCCGAATCGATTGCCTGCTCGTCCTGTCGCACGGCGTCCGCGATTGTTCCAATCAGGTGCGGCAGTGCGCCGCGATCGTCCACCTTCTGTACGCCGTTGATGACGCCAACTAACTTCGCAAACCCGAACTCGGGCAGTTTGTTCGGGCCGAGCGCGAGCCTGTAAAACATCCGAATGACCTCGCTGTTGGGATCCTTCTTGTTCACACAATTGAGGACCTTGCGCGCGGGGGCAATCAGCGCACGGTTTGGATCGAGGATGATCTTCAGATCCTCGATGATCGGCGTGAGGCTCACTTTATAGGGCGCCAAAAGTGGATTGCTGAGCAAGCCATCGAGATCCGCCGGAGTCCCCGCTTGAACCGCACCGAACAGCACCTTTGACAGCCCGACCGCGTCACTTTCGGTGAGCGCGTTTGAATTGAACAAATCGAGAATCGAGCTGCCGCCATCGCCTGGCGAGGTGAGCGTCGCAAGATCCACCACCAGCTTTTTGCCTTCGGGCGTCTCGAGGTAGTCGGTCACCGCCACCACCAGATCGAGCCCAGTCACCAGCTGGCAATCGGCATCCTGCGCGCACTGAGCGCTGAGCACCTGCGCGACTTCATAGTGGGGCTTGCCGTCTGTGCCTTTGCCGATGATGTAGTTCACCAGCGCTGTCGCTTGCGGATCGATGAGGTTGAGGGTGGCAATTCCCTTTCCCTGGTGCACCAGCGAATCGAGGATTCGCCGCACTTCGCACATTTCGTTCGCCTTCGAGAGCGGCGGCGGAATCGCCG
>JANOHG010000277.1:0-2561 GCA_031406375.1 Archangiaceae bacterium
TGCAGATTGAACTTCGCGGTCTTCGTCTGGCCGGGAGCAAGCTCGCCCAACTTGAAGCGCCCTTTCTCGATGAACACGTTCTGGTCTGATGCATTCTTGATGCTGGTGAAGGTGTCGAGCGCCTTCCCCGTGCCGGTGTTGGTGACATCGAGCAACAGGGTGATTTCTTCGCCGCGCTGAATGAGGCCATCGCCATTGCAGGTCGAGCAGTCGTCGATCACCTGGTAGTTGAACGAGAACCCAGGGCGGGGCAGCTCAGTGAACGAGAGCTCTCCGAGAACCGTTTCCGGCAGCATTCCGCTGTCGTCCTGGAACTTCACGGTGACTCCGTCACGTCGCGAGGTGAGATCCTTGGGCAGTTTGATCTGAACGCTCCAGCTCTTTTTCTCGCCTGGCTTGAGGTGCCCGAAGAGGAACTCGCGGCGATCGAGGAAGCCGTTGTCGCTTTCCGTCCAGGCGCGCAGCCGACGCAGCGGCTCGGCGCCGCGGTTCTCGGCCGTCACTTCGAGCTGAACCGTTTCGCCCGCCGCAATCTTTCGGTCGAAGCCTGGCTTGACCGTACCAGTCAGCTGTACGTGCTTCGGGCTCTCGCCCGGCGCCCAGTCGATGCCGAGCGCGGTGATCGCCGAGCCAATGCGCGCCTCTTCCATCTGGCGCTTCTCAGTGATGAAGCCTCTGCCAGCCTCGAGCATTTTGTCACGGCGAACGAACGGAGCGGCGATCACGAAGTCACGGGCAAACGAGACCTCGAAGTCTTCCTTCACTTCATCCTGAGACTCGGCGTCGAGCTGGTCATCGAGCTCCTCAGCAGCACTCGGCGGAACCTCGGGAACATCGGTCGGAGCGTTCTTGTCTTTGCCCTTGGTCTTCGGATCTTTCGGGTGGCCCGCTACGGGTTTGGTTGCCTCGGCGACCTTTTCCTTGGGCTCATCCTTCAGGTACTTCAGCGATTCCGAAGGCCTCTCGCGAAGGACGACGTCTTCGCGCTTTTTCACCGCCTCAGCCTTGCTGCTGTTGCTGAAATGATGCTCGAGGTCCGCTTCTCCTAACGTCTTGCGAGGCGCGAAGACATCGAGGCGATCCTTGGTCACCCGGGTCGGAATGAGCTCGATGTCGGGGGTGATGCCGACTTCTTGAATCGAGACGTCGCCGGGGGTGAGGTACTTGGCGATGGTGAGCTTGAGCGCACTGTCGTCCGGAAAATCGTAGAGGACCTGAACGCTGCCTTTGCCGAAAGACTGTCGACCGATGACGACTGCGCGATTCAGATTCTTCAACGCCCCAGCCACAATCTCGGACGCCGAGGCGCTGCCCGCGTTGACCAGCACGGCGATCGGATAAACATCATCACCCTCGTCGGCGTGCGCCTTCTTCTCTTCACGCAGCTTGTCCGAGAAGCCAACCGTCGCGACGATTGTGCCTTGTGACAGGAAAAGGTCGCTGACTTGAATCGCCTGATCAAGGAGCCCGCCAGGGTTCCCGCGCATGTCGAGCACCAGCCCACGGATGCCGTTGGGGCTTCCCTTTTCGCGCGCGGTCGCATCGAGCTCGCCCAGGGCCTGCTGCAGATGACGGGTGGTGTTGCCCTGGAAGTTCTTCAGCCGCACATAGCCGACGTTCTGCGCCAGCATCTTCGACTGCACCGACTCGATGTTGATCATCGCGCGGGTGAGAGTCATTGGCGTCGGTCGTTCCCAGCTTTTGCGCTCGATGGTGATGGTGACCTTCGAATCGACCGGGCCGCGAAGCTTCGACACCGCTTCGTTCAGATCCATGTTGACCGTGGACTCGTCGCCGATCTTCTTGATCTGATCGTCCTTTTTGATTCCCGCACGGAACGCGGGCGTCTTCGGCAACACCTTGACCACGGTCAGGTTGCCTTCCTTCATCTGGATGACGAAGCCCAGGCCGCCAAACTCGCCTTTGGTCGTCAGCTTCATCTCGCGGTACAACTCGGGCCGCAGCAACACCGAATGCGGGTCGAGCGTCTGCAGCATTCCGTTTACCGCGGCGTATTCGATTTCACGGGTGTCCTCGACGGGTCGCATGTTCTTCGAGACGAACTCGAAGACGTCTTTGAGGGTGAAGCTCATCTTCCACAGCGAGTCGACGTGGCTGACGTCGAACTGCTTGAGCTTGCCATTGACGTTGAGCTTCAAGACGCCACTGTCAGCGCTGCCGTCGACCATCACGTCCGGCACCGTCTTCTCGACGTATTCCAGGGCGGCGACCATCATCTCCTTCGGGCGGACGCGCCGCGGGTCGACGTAGTTGTCCTTCACGTAGAGGATGACTTTGGTGAACACCCGCAGGGCGGACAGATCGTGCTGACCCTTGACCGTCTTGTCGTCCAAATCAGAACGCGAAGGAGCAGCGACTGCCTCGGTCAAAAAGAAATCAGGACGGCTGCCTACGGACCAATTACCTTTGTGGGAATGCCAAATGCAAACGATATTAACTTACAATTCCCTGCCTTGCAAACTCCTCCTAAAACGTTTGTTACCGATGCTAAAGTGTGTGATGCTAAATTTAACTCAAGCTTTAAATTTCATAACAGCGGT
>JANOHG010000278.1:0-1325 GCA_031406375.1 Archangiaceae bacterium
TGACGATCGCCCTTGGGCTGGGAATCTTGCTCGCGCTGCGCAAAGCGCCAGGGCTGGTCGCGGTCGGCGTGCTTTTCATCGCGGCGCACAGCGCGATTCCTCATAAAGAGCTGCGGTTCATCTTGCCGGCGTTGCCCTTGCTTTTTGCTGGCGCCGCGGTGGGGTTCTCTCAGCTGGCTCCTGCGCGTCGGCCGGTGGTGTTGGTCGCGGTGACGCTGACGGCGCTTTTTTCGGCCGCGCGGTTCCGTGGACTCACGTTCGGAGATCTCGGTGCGTACCCAGAACGCAAGGACGTCAGCGCATGGGACGACTACGGGCCGGTGTTCCGCTTGATGCTCGCAGCGAGCAAGTTTCCTGACGTGTGTGGCTTGCGCATCGACGCCGCCCACCTGGCGTGGACGGGAGGAAGTACCTACCTTCACCGTCGCGCGCCGCTCTACATGCCCGGCACTCCGGTCGAGCATGGGACCTTCAACTACGCGATTGTCGGCACAGGAAGTGGAGCCGAGGTTGTCGCCAAGGAAGGCGTACTCGAGTTGGTGCGGCTGCCGCTGCCGCAATGCAAACCGGATCCTGGCTACCGGTGGATCCTCCCTTAAGTGTCGAGTTTGCGGCTTTGGGTCTGCTAGACCGCGCGACCAATGGCCGACTGTCTTTTCTGCAAAATCATCGAAGGGCAGATACCTGCGGTGAAGAAGGTGCATGAGGACGAGCTGTGCATTGGGTTCCTCGACATCAATCCGCAGGCCCCCACCCATGTGTTGTTCGTGCCCAAACGACACATCGCGACGCTCAACGACTGCACCGCCGAAGACCGCGAGCTGATGGGGCACCTGCTGTTTTCCGCCGCAAGAGTCGCTCGAGAGAAAGGATTCGGCGAGACGGGCTACCGCACGGTGATGAATTGCAACCGCGACGGGGGCCAGACGGTGTTTCACATTCACTTGCACCTGCTCGCCGGCCGCGCGCTGACCTGGCCTCCGGGGTAGGCGATGCTGGGCGCGTGCGGACGGCGCTCAGCGGCGATACTCTGTGGCGATGAGTCACCTTAAGTACCGGCTTGATCCAAAAGATCCGCGTGCCCCGTCGCAAGACGAGTGGGAGCAAATGACTCGCGAGCAGCGCGCCCGCGTCGTGGCGAGCCTTCCTTCCGAGTTTCCACCCTCGGCGGATTTCGTGCCCGAAGGAGACCCACACTTCAACGCCAAGGTGGCAGCCAAGGATGCTCTGGGTGGCTACTTCGCCCGCCTCAAGCGACGGGTGTACCTCGCGTGCGAGCTGCCGGTGTATTTCCCAGGCGAGTCGATGTTCGCTCCCGACCTGAT
>JANOHG010000324.1:0-3928 GCA_031406375.1 Archangiaceae bacterium
GCTCGGTTGCTCGGTTGCTCGGTTGCTCGGTTGCTCGGTTGCTCGGTTGCTCGGTTGCTCGGTTGCTCGGTTGCTCGGTTGCTCGGTTGCTCGGTTGCTCGGTTGCTCGGTTGCTCGGTTGCTCGGTTGCTCGGTTCAGGACTGTCAGGGTTCGGGAGTAGGGTCCGGCGTCTGTTGAAGAACATGCGCAGTTCCGCGGGGGTACAAGCAAAGGCAGATTTCCAAAAAGGTCAGGTTGCGCACGTCCCAATCAAGAATCGGCGACCGAGCGGCCATTTCGACAACTGCGACGCTGAGAAGCGAACCCGATCGCTATGCTCTTCGCATTTGACCTCAGACTTGGCATGCGCGACCTGCACCAACTCCGCACTTTCCGAGGTTTGTTCCCCTGAAGGGTACGGGTCGAGTCGCGAAGGAATCCAAGGGAGGAAGATTGCCAAACTGCCCGAATGTGAAAGCTGCGTTCGGCGAACCCCGCAAATGCTGGCAAGGTGAAAAGTCGCGGGCGATCCAGCGACCGCCTCGAAGCTACGCGTCTTCAATCGCTTAGAGGATCTTGGCGCGCTGACGAGGGTAACCCTGCCAGCGATCAGCCGCGCCGGATTCAAAGAACACGCCGCACACGCGATGCTTCAATACTTCACAGCCCGTGTGCTCGCAGTACCGCGGCCAACTGTTCGGGCAATGCGCTTTCGACCTTCAGCCGCTGCTGGGACGTCGGGTGGGTGACCTCGAGCGATCGGGCGTGGAGAAAGAAACGATGAAGGCCCGGCTCGGCGCGCCCGCCGTACAGCGAATCGCCGACGATCGGTGCTCCCACGGCCGCAAGGTGCGCCCGGACCTGATGCATCACTCCGGTCAGAATCTGCACCTCGACCAACGCATACTCGCCACCGCGCCCAAGCACCGTGAACTTGCTGTGCGCCTCTCGCGTGTCGGCGCCGCCTGCGACTGCCGGTCGCACCCGTTCGCCATGATGCGAAAGCGGCAGCTCGATGTCGCCCTCGTCAGCCAATGGCCCGGTGACCAGCGCCAGGTACCGCTTGTCGGCGCCGCTGCCCGAAAAGGCCTCGCGCATCTTTTCCCAAGCGAAGCGGGTGCGCGCGGCGAGCAGTACGCCAGAGGTCTCGGTGTCGAGGCGATGACACAGGCCTCCTTCGCGCTCGTCGAGACCTGCCGCCACACACTCGGGGTAACGCGCCACCAACGCATTGGCGAGCGTGCCCGTCTCGCCTGGCAACAACGGATGACTCGGCATGCCTGCCTGCTTGTCGATGAACACCAACGCCTCATCGACGTGCAGCACCACCAGCGTTGCCAGCGGCTCAGCGGTCGCAGCGCGGGGAAGCTCAATCAGCTCTTTGACGGATACCTTCTGCCCGACGGTCACTGCGTCGCCCTTCTTCGCGCGTCGACCCTCGAGCCTAATCGCATCGGCTTCGAACAGCGCCTTGACCTTGCTGCGTGACAGCTTGAGTTGTTCTCCGACGAAGAGATCGAGCCGCTGGCCCTCGGATGATGGTGGAACGAGCAGGTCAGTCACTCGTTGAGCGCCTCGAAGACTTCTTCCGCCGTCTGAAAGCGATCATGGGGTTCCTTGCGAATAAGTCGATGAGCGACGCGCGACATCGCGCGATCGCCGCGAAGGTTTATCGCTCCAATCGGAATCGCCTCGGTCTCGAGCACTTTCTGCCACAGCTCGTACGGCGTCTTGGCATCGAACGGCGCGCGACCGCAGATCAGCTCGTACAAAATAACTCCCAGGGAATAGAGATCGGCGCGGGCGTCGAGTTTCTCGCCCAAAATCTGCTCTGGAGCCATGTAGCGAAAGGTTCCGACCAGACGGCCGTCGGCAGTGACCGCCCCGTCGTCGGCGATGAACTTCGCCAGACCAAAGTCCATCAGCCGCACCAGCCGATCCTCATCGACCATGATGTTCGAAGGCTTCAGGTCGCGGTGAATCAGCCCGTGGGCGTGAATGTACGAGAGCGCCTCGCAGATCTGCAGCATCGAGTCTTTCAAACGGCCGACGCGCTCGGGGCGATTGAGCAGGTTGAGGTCGATGTCGGACGCCTTGACGATCGGACGCTGGTCTTCCGGCGCGGGAATGTCGTAGGGCATCGAGTATTCGGCGGAACCCGACGCTTCGGTGTCAGGCTCGTCGGCGCGATCGGCGAGGGCGCGCACCGAATCTGGCCCGCTCTCGTAGTCTTCGTCGCTTTCCTCGATCGGATTCTCTTCGCTGGGCGCTTCTTCCGAGAAGGTCGACAAGCCGAAGGGCGAGGGCGGGTAGTCGTTGCTCAGCTCATCTTCATCGAGCGACATCGACTCGAGCTGATCGAGGTGGACAGGAGCATTCAGGTTCTTGCGATGCGCTGCGATTGCGTTCGATAGCCCGTTGTCGCTGGCCAAATCAGAGGGCGACAGCGAAAGGTAGTGCCGCAGGGTCAGCCCTTCGACCAACTCCATCGCAAGGTAGGGGTAGCCCTGGTAGACGCCAGTGTCGTAGACCTTGACCACGTTGGGGTGCGCCAAATCCTCGAGCGTCTCGAACTCGCGGGCGAGCCTTCGCGCGGCACGCGGGTCAAGCGCAGGTCCGGTCGACAGCAGCTTGAGCGCCGCCATTTCGCCACTGCGACGATCGATCGCCCGGTACACCGTACCTACGCCGCCGCTGCCGAGAGTCTCGAGGACGCGGTAGGGACCAATGACCTTCGGAGGCATATAGGGCCGTGGATGCTAGGGACGGCAGCCCAGCGGGTCAAACAAGCAGCCGCCCAGAATTGCTGAAGTACAAATCCAAGGACCTTCTGTTACGGTCACGCGCCCTTTTCCCTTCGATGAGTCAATCCACCAGCCAGCGCGAAGAGCAAGTGATGGCCAAGCCTCTTCCAGGCCACGTTGGTGTCATCATGGATGGCAACGGGCGTTGGGCGCAGACGAAGGGTTGGCCCCGAATCGAAGGGCATCGAGAAGGCAGCAAGAGCGTCCAAGAGATTACCCGTTGCTCGCGACGAATCGGGATCAAGGCGCTCACTCTCTATGCCTTCTCGTCGCAGAACTGGACGCGGCCGCCTACCGAAGTCGCGGGCTTGATGGAACTGCTGCGCACGTATTTGGTCAAAGAGCGCTCGGAAATTCTCGATAACGGAATTCGCTTGAACGCCGTCGGCGAGCTGGCTCGGTTGCCGGCGTTGGTGCGCGACCCGCTTGAAGAGCTTCGGGCAGCGAGCGCGAAGAACACCCAGATGGTGTTGACGCTGGCGCTCTCGTACGGCGGCCGCGAAGAGCTGGTGAGCGCGGCGAAGCGGCTGGCGATGAAAGTCGAGTCGGGCAAGTTGAAGGCCAGCGAGATTGTCGAGCAGCACCTTGCCGCTGAGCTATGGACGGCAGATCTCCCGGTGGTCGATCTGGTGATCCGCACCAGTGGCGAGCACCGGATCTCGAACTTTCTGCTCTGGCAGTCGGCATACGCAGAGTTCGTGTTCGCCGATGCAATGTTTCCCGATTTTCGAGTCAGTCAGCTGCTCGACTGCCTCGAGGCTTATCAACGTCGAGACCGCCGTTTTGGCCAGGTTTCGACTGCGCGCCGCACCCCGTGACTGATAAAAACAAGAACCTTTTCATCCGACTTGGATCGGCACTGGTGATGCTGCCGGTCTTGCTTTATCTGCTTTATCGCGGGGGCTGGTTCACCGCGGTCTTGTTGGCGTGGGGCGCAGCGTCGGCCACCGGCGAATACATTAAAATCACGCTGAAAGAGATTTCTCCAATCGGCTGGTTCACCATCTTGATGGCGGGGCTGATGCCGTTCACGGTGGTGTGGAAACCCTGGGAGCCCGCAGCGCTCGTCGGGGGCTTGATTGGCTTGGTGATTTTTGGCGCCTGGCTGTGGCACCTGGTGAAAGGCCCGCTGCTCGAGGCGCCC
>JANOHG010000371.1:0-8754 GCA_031406375.1 Archangiaceae bacterium
AAGCTTCTTAAGGTCGGAACACGGCTCGGCGCACCGCTGTCAGGAACTGACGAATGGCGTTTTACTTTTCCAAGCGAAAGATCAGACCCAAAGAAGAAGAGGAATCGGGTGAGTTGAACATCATCCCGTACCTCGACATTCTGATGAACCTGATCATCTTCATCCTCCTGTCGATGACGGGCTTGGCGACGTTTGGAATTCTGAACGTCAATGCTCCGAACTATGGGGGTGGCAGTGGCGACACCGACAACCCCGACAAGCCACCCCTGTTGTTGACGGTCGCGATTTCACCCAAGGGGTTTTACCTTGCGGCGACTGGAGGGGTCTTGCCTGGTGTGGAAGGGGCAGTGCCAGCTGCGCCGGGTGAAGGGGTTCCTACGGTTGCGAAGCTGGCTGACGGCGAGTTCGACTACGTCGCGCTCAACAGCAAGATGAAAGAGATCAAGAGCGCCTTCCCAACTGAGTCGAAGGTGATCATCGCGGCCGACAAAGACATTCAGTACGAGGTGCTGGTGATGACGATGGACGCGTTGCGCGAGACCGTCGATCACAAGCTGCTTTTCCCCGACGTCACCTTGGGTTCCTTTTAGTGACCGCCAAAACTGCCAACCCGGTGAGGGATGAAGAGGCGATCGACGACCTTCAGCGGATGCGTTTTCGCAAGGCGATGGCGCGAAAGAAGCGCAAAGAACGCGAGGCCGAAGGCGAGATCAAGGAACTGAACATCACCGCGATGATGGACATCATGACCATCATCCTGGTGTTCCTGATCAAGTCGTACGCGACCAGTTCGATTACCACCACCAGCTCAGAAGACATTCGGCCGCCGATTTCAACCACCCGGTTAACTCCGAAAGACACCATTTCGATCACCATCACCAGCAAGCACATTCTGGTCGGCGACAAGGTGAAGGCGACGCTGCTCAATGGCGAAGTGAAGAAAGAAGACCTTTCGGGACGACTGATTGTTCCAGTCGACCAGGCGCTGAAGAAAGAGGTCGAGAAGCTCAAGTTCATCGCCGAACGAAACCCTGGCGCGCCGTTCACCCATGAGCTGTCGGTCATTGGCGACAAGAAGGTTCCCTACGATTTGTTGCTCACGGTGCTCTACACCGCGGGGCAGAACGAGCTCGAGAATTACCGCTTTGTCGTCGTCCAGAAGGACTAGCAGGTGTCGAACCAGATCACGGTCATCGGTGGCGGCCTCGCCGGTTGCGAGTGCGCCTTTCAGTTGGCTCGACTTGGACACAAGGTGTCGCTGCGCGAGCAGAAGCCAATCAAGCGTTCAGCTGCGCACCACAGCGACAAGCTCGCCGAGCTCGTCTGCAGCAATTCGATGCGGTCGGATGATCCGACTTCTGCGATTGGGATGCTGCACGCCGAGCTGCGTCGGGTGGGCAGCCTGATTCTCGGCTCGGCCGACACGCACCGCGTTCCAGCGGGTGGAGCGTTGGCGGTCGAGCGCGAACTGTTCTCTGCCGAAGTCACCACCCGACTGCTGCAGTCGGGCAAGGTCGTGCTCGTACCCGGCGAGGTCACCGAGCTTCCAGAAGGCACGGTGGTGATCGCCACCGGCCCCTTGACCTCGGTCGCGCTCAGCGATCAGCTCGCGAAATACACCGGCGAGAAGCTCTATTTTTACGACGCGATCGCGCCGATCGTCTCGGCCGACTCGGTGGATGAGGCGATTGCCTTCCGGCAGAGTCGCTATGGGAAAGGTGGGGGCGACGACTACCTGAATCTTCCGATGGAAAAAGACGCGTACCTCGCCTTTGTCGCCGCGCTCAAGGCGGGCACGAAGGTGAAGCCGCACGAATTCGAAGAACCAAAGTACTTCGAAGGATGTCTGCCGATTGAAGTGATGGCAGAGCGCGGAGACGAGGTGTTGTCGCATGGTCCGATGAAGCCGGTGGGGTTATCGGACCCGCGTACCGGAAGGCGGCCGTGGGCGGTGGTGCAGCTGCGCCACGAAGACCGCGCCGGCACCGCGTACAACCTGGTCGGGTTTCAGACGCGCCTGAGCTGGCCTGACCAGAAGCGGATCTTCAGCTCGATTCCCGGATTGCAGAACGCCGAATGGCTGCGCATGGGGCAGATCCACCGCAACACATTCATTGACGCGCCGCGGCTGTTGGGTCGCGATCTGTCGCTCAAGGCAGAACCGCGCCTGTTCTTCGCAGGGCAGATCTCAGGGGTCGAGGGCTATGTCGAGTCGACCGCGTGTGGGTACCTGGTGGCTCTTTCGGTGCACGCACGTTTGTCGGGCAGGGCGTTCGTTCCTCCGCCGGGCACGACCGCGATGGGTGCCCTCTACCGACATGTCACGGGCGAGGCGCATCCGGAAGGCGCGGCCTACCAGCCCACCAATGTCGTCTACGCGCTGTTTCCTCCTTTGCCGGGCAGGGTGAAGAAGCAAGACAAGCGCACGGCCTACGCGGCGCGGTCGACCGCCGACTTTGATTCCTGGGCAGCGCAGGTGCCGCACCCGGTGGGGCCTGCCGCGCCGCTGGTTGCGGACGCTGTCGAGGTGACTGCATGAGGTTCGTATGGGTCGGCGCGGTCGTCGTTTCGATTGTCGGTTGCAATGGCAAGGGCTGCGACGCGCCTGTTCCTGTCACCGGCACGCGGATCAGCTTGAACCAGGTGATTAAAGGGCACGCTGGCGTCGGAAGCGTTGGAGTCAAACGCGCTGGAGGCGCCGGCATTGACTTGCGCGCGACGCCCGACGGGAAGTTTCTCACTTGGCTGCTCGAAGCCGCGAAGCCGAGGCTCGATGGATTGCCGCCTCCAATGCGGGTCGGCGTGCTTTGGGCGGTGCCGAGTAAAGGGGGCGACGCGCGCAGGCTGGGCAACGGCGTCACCAACATGTCCGGTGGGTACTTGTTCAGCCCCGATGGGCGGTGGGTGCTGCTGCTGGCTGGCTACAACGCGGCCGAGCAGAGCGGAGAGCTGCGGGTGGCGGATTTGTCGGATCCGGCGTCGGCCACCGAAAGGCTTGGCGGGCGCGTCACCTACATGCTCGCGAGTCCGGACTCGAAGCAGATAGCGTTCGTCGACGACGGCGTCTTGCGCACCGGGCCTCTGCCCAAAGGTCCTTTTGCCGAGGTGGCGGGCGAAGTGGCGACGGCTGAATTCTCACCGGATTCCGCGACTCTCTATTTCCGACGGCGGGTCGCCAGCGCCGGAGGGCTGTACCAGGTGCCGATCAATGAAGTCGGCAAGCCTCCCCGGAAGATCGCCGATCAGGTGGGGGATTTCCGGATTACTCCCGATGGGAAAACGGTCGCCTATGCTTCGCGGCCTTCTGCGGGCAGCTCGAGCTACGAGCTTTTTATCGCCGACACCGCCACGTTCAAGAGCAAGCAGCTGGCGCGCAACGTGCTCAACTTTCGCTTCTCGCCCGACGGGAAACTGCTCGCTCACATCGAAGGGCTCTCGCCTGAGGATCCCGGAGACCTCTTCGTCGAGGCAGTAGCGGGAGCAGAGCCGAAATCGCTGGCCGCGCGGGTCAAGGACTTCCAGTTTTCGCCGGACTCCAAGTCGATAGCGTATCGCGAGGGCTACCAGAACGACGACAACCGCGGCGATCTCGCGGTGGCAGTGATTGGCTCTGCTACGGGCGCGAAGAAAGTCGCGCGACGCTGCCAGAGCTTCCGTTGGTCGGCCGACAACTTGAAGATCGCGTTCACGGTGAAGACGATGAAGCCGATCATTTCGGTGGACTTGATGGTTTGGCGAGTAGGCGACGAAGCAGCCAGTCGCATCAAACAGTGGGTGTATGACTACGACTTTCCGCCAGAATCTGATCGCCTGCTTTACCGAGCCGATTGCAGCAGGGAAGGGCGATCGTGCAATTTGATGTCGCTGGACCTGGCAGACCTGAAGGTTCCTCCGACGACGCTCGTCGAAGGCACCAGCGGCTTCAAGATCTCGGCCGATGGTCTTAAGGTTCTGCTCACTTACTCGCGTGCTCAAACCGGCGACTTCTATGACGTCGCGGTGTTCAATCTGAAGAGCGGCGAGCGCAAGACGCTTGAGCAGTTCATTCGCTTGCCAGCGCTGTTCCTCGATAATCAGGGCGGCAAGGTCGGGTACGTGGTCGCCGAACCGAACAAAGAGGGACTGTACGTGGCGGAATACCCGTGAGCGTCGGGTTTCTTCCGTTGAACTCGACCCACCGGGGGTACCGCGCGTACGATCGATGTCGATGGAAGAAGTACACGTCATCGGTTTTTTACGGCACCTTGAAGTGGTTCGCGCTGCCACGCCGCACACCTTGTCGGCGTATGCAGGAGATCTTCGGGCTTTCAGCGCGTACCTGAAGCAGCAGGGAACCGGGCTGCTTGCGGCGACCCATCTTCACGTGCGCGGCTTCCTGGGGGTACAGGCGGTGGATCACGCCGCCACGTCGCGCGCCCGCCGGTTGGCTGCGCTCAAGGCGTTCTACGGCTACCTCGTGCGTCGCAAAGTTCTCGAGCTGAACCCCGCTGGGCGCACGAAGACTCCCAAGCTGCCACAGCGCCTTCCTCGCGCGGTGCCGATCGACGAGACCTTCGCGTTGATGGACGCTCCGGATCTCGACCGGGTGCTCGGCCTTCGCGACAAGGCGATTCTCGAGGTTCTTTACGGCGGCGGCTTGCGGGTCAGTGAGCTGACGGGTCTCAACCTTGAGTCGGTCGACCGCAGCAACGGCGTCGTGCGCGTGCTTGGAAAGGGAAACAAAGAGCGCCTTTGCCCATTGAATCCCACTGCGCTCGAGGCGATCGACCTCTGGATTGCGCGCCGCGGCGAGCTGCTTGCGAGGCTGCACAAGGGCCAGGATCGTGTGGCGCTGTTTCTCAACCATCGCGGAGGCAGGCTGACGACCCGGAGCGTTGGTCGCCATCTGGATGCTTACGTTGCCAAGCTCGGCCTCGAACGAAAGTTGTCTCCGCACGCGCTTCGCCATTCGTTCGCGACCCACCTATTGGCCGGCGGAGCAGACATTCGCGTCATTCAGGAACTGCTGGGCCACGCGAGCCTTTCCACCACCCAGCGTTACACCCACGTCGGCTTCGAGCAGCTGCAACAGGTCTATGACAAAGCGCACCCCCGGGCCTGATCCATTCAACAACCCGTTCTCGAAGGTGAAGCTCGCCGAGCGCAAGCAGGCTGAGCCGAGCAAGCCAACAGCGCCGCCGCCCCGGAAAGAGAAGCCGGTGGCGAACGATGTTGAAGCGGCGATGTTCCTCGAGGCGATGGGCGAGGTTGTGCCGACGCGGGCAGACAAAAAGCACCTGGCGAAGGATCCGCAGACACGGCCGGATCTGGTCAAGGTCGCGGAGGAAGAGTCGGAATCGCTGGCTGCGCTGGCCGAGCTCGTCTCTTCCGATGGCCCTTTCGAGCTGACCGATTCGGGCCAGCTCATCGAGGGCAAGGTCCCAGGGTTCGACGCCCAGGTGATGAAGCGGCTTCGCACCGGCGGCTTTCGGATCCAGCGGACGATTGACCTTCATGGACTCACCCGAGACCAAGCGCAGGGTGCGCTCGAAGCGTTCGTTGGCCTGGCCCGCAAGGACCTTCTTCGATGTGTGTTGGTAATCACCGGCAAGGGCCTCAACAGCTTGGATCAGCTGCCGGTGCTCAAGGCGGGCGTTCAACTGTGGCTCACCCGTGGGCGCCTGGGCCGGCAGGTGCTGGCGTTTTGCTCGGCCCAACCGGCCGATGGCGGCTCGGGCGCCGTCTACGTCCTGCTGCGCCGCTGACAGGTGTTCGTGCCGCTGGCTCATTGAGCTGTTACAAATGTCGACATGTTCCATGGCACGACGATCGTTTGCGTTCGCCGCGACGGAAAGACGGTGATCGGCAGCGATGGGCAGGTCACCCTCGACAAGACAGTGATGAAGGGCAACGCACGAAAAGTGCGCCGGCTTTCGGAAGGGCAGGTGATCGCCGGATTTGCAGGTGGCACCTCGGACGCCTTCACGCTGTTCGAGCGCTTCGAAGCGAAGCTCAAAGAGCATCGGAAGAACCTCACTCGGGCATGTGTCGAGCTCGGGAAAGACTGGCGAACCGATCGCTACCTTCGCAAGCTCGAGGCGCTGCTGATCGTCGCTGATCTCGAGAACACCTTCATCCTCTCGGGCGCCGGCGATGTGATCGAGCCAGAGCACGGGATCGCTGCGGTCGGCTCAGGTGGCAGCTACGCCCTGGCTGCGGCGCGCGCGCTGACCTTGCATTCGACCCTTACCGCCCGGCAGATCACCGAAGAGTCGCTGAAGATCGCTTCCGACATCTGCATCTATACGAACACCCATTTCAGCTTCGAGGAGTTGTAGATGCCGAACTCGTTCACCCCTCGCGAGATCGTCGGCGAGCTCGATCGCTACATCATCGGGCAGACCGCGGCCAAACGCGCAGTCGCGATCGCCCTGCGCAATCGCTGGCGAAGGCAGCAGGTCGGCGACGAGATGCGCGATGAGATTTACCCGAAGAACATCATCATGATCGGCCCTACCGGAGTCGGCAAGACCGAGATCGCCCGTCGCCTCGCCAAGCTCGCGCAGGCCCCGTTCGTCAAAGTCGAAGCGAGCAAGTTCACCGAAGTTGGGTACGTGGGCCGCGATGTCGAGTCGATGGTGCGCGACCTCGCCGAGAACGCGATCGCGCTGGTACGCGAAGAAGAGACTGAAAAGGTTCGCGCCCGCGCTTCCGAAGCCGCCGAAGACAGGCTGGTTGCGATCCTCGCGGGAGCCACGGCCAAGCCCAGCGGCCAGACCTTCGGGTTTGCAGCGCCGCCGCCTCCGCCTCGCTTGTCGGATTCCGAGCGCGAGAAGCTCAGGGCTCAGCTGCGCGCGGGCACGCTCGATGACCAATACGTCGAAGTCGAGATCAACGACACCGGCGGGATGACCTTCCTCAAGAATTTCTCAGGGCAAGGCATGGAAGAGGTTGGGGTCAACTTGCAGGATCTCTTCAAGACGATGCCCGGTTTCGGAGGAAAGGGCCGGAAGCGGCAAGCGAAGGTCCCCGAGGCGCTCAAGCTGCTCGAGCAGGAAGAGGCCGCCAAGCTGGTCGATCAAGATAGGGTTAACCGCGAGGCGATGCTTCGCGCCGAGCACCACGGGATCATCTTCCTCGACGAGATCGACAAGATCTGCAGCCGCGACGGCGCCAAGGGCTCGGGCGGGCCCGACGTCTCGCGCGAGGGCGTGCAGCGAGATCTGCTGCCGATCGTCGAAGGCAGCACCGTGAATACGAAATACGGCTCGGTGAAGACCGATCACGTGCTGTTCATCGCTGCGGGCGCGTTTCATGTCAGCAAGCCTTCGGATTTGATCCCCGAGTTGCAGGGCCGCTTTCCGATTCGCGTCGAGCTCGAGCCGCTGACTGGGGACGACCTGGTGCGAATCCTCAAAGAGCCGAAGAACTCGCTGCTCAAGCAATACACCGCGTTGCTCGCCACCGAAGGTGTGCGGCTGAACTTCACCGATGAGGCGATCAGCGAGCTCGCGCGGCTTGCCCAGGTCGTCAATGATCGTTCGCAGAACATTGGCGCCCGGCGGCTTCACACCGTGCTCGAGCGGCTGCTGGATGAAGTGAGCTTCGGCGCGACCGAGTTGAACAACAAAGACGTGCTGATTGACCCAAGCTACGTACGCGAGAGGCTGGGCGAGCTGGTGAAAGACGAAGACCTGTCGAAGTACATCCTCTGAACACATCCCCAATGACCAAGAACGAAGAGATTATCGATCGAGCCAAGAAGCGCCTGCTGCAGAACTACAAGCAACAACCGATCGCACTGGTCAGGGGCGAGGGTTGTTATGTCTGGGACGCGGACGGCAAGCGCTACCTCGACCTGCTCGGCGGCATCGCGACCTGCGCGTTGGGCCATTGCCACCCGGCGGTGGTGGCTGCAGCGCAGAAGCAGATGGAAACGCTGTGGCACGTTTCGAACGCGTTCTATTCGGAACCGCAGATCGCGTTGGCCGAGAGATTGACGTCTTCGTCGGGCCTTCCGGGTGCGAGGGCTTTCTTCTGCAACTCGGGTGCAGAGGCCAATGAGGCGCTGATCAAGCTTGCCCGTCGCGCGCAAATCGACCGCGGCTTTATGGATCGCTATGAGCTGTTGACCTTCGAGTCGTCATTTCATGGTCGGACGCTGGCGACGCTCACCGCCACCGCTCAGCCGAAGTATCAGGCGGGCTTCGAGCCGTTGCCGCAGGGTTTCAGACACGTGCCGTACGGAGACATCGACGCGGTGAGAAAGGGCCTGGGCCCCCACACAGGGGCGATTCTGGTCGAACCGATTCAGGGGGAAGGCGGCGTGCGGGTAGCCCCGGCCGGGTTCCTCAAGGCGCTGCGGCAGCTGTGCGATGAAAAGGGTCTGTTGTTGTTGATCGACGAGGTGCAGACCGGCTTTGGCCGCACCGGCAAGACGTACGCTTTTCAGCACGAAGGCATCATTCCCGATGCGTTCTCTTTGGCGAAATCGTTGGGAAATGGCCTGCCGATCGGCGCGATGGTCTGCACCGACGAGGCGGCGAAGGCGCTGCCTTCAGGCACGCACGGCTCGACCTTTGGCGGAAACCTGGTCGCCGCAGCGGCTGCCTGTGTGGCGTTCGATCTGGCGTGCAGCGAGGAGGCGATGGAAGCAACGACCCACAAGGCCCAGCGCATGTTCGAGAGGAGTGAAGCCACAAGGACAGCTTCGCCAGCTCGACGGCCATCGGGTTCTTATCGACGCCATAAACGACCCGCTTCAGGATCATCCGG
>JANOHG010000372.1:0-10328 GCA_031406375.1 Archangiaceae bacterium
CGCCCGGGAAGCGCGTGCACTGCAGTTGTCTGCAATGGCGGCACGACCTGCGATCCAGTCGACGGGCAGTGCAAGTGTGGCGGGCCTGGCGGGCCTGTGTGCTCGACCGTTCAGATTTGCGCATTGGGACCTCCTGCTCAATGTCAGGGCGGCGCCCAATGCACCGCGACCGATGGTGGCATCAAGAGCTGTGGCGGTGGGACCAGTTGCGATCCGGAAGACGGCAAGTGCAAATGTGGTGGACGCGGCGGCGAAGTGTGCAAGCCGATGTCGCCCGCGGATCCGGCTGAAGTCTGTGTCAGCAACCCGCAACAGAAGTCATGCAGGAAGCCGTGTGACGTGCGCGCTCCTGATTGCGCGACGGGCACGTTCTGCTACTTCGACCCGACGGCTGCGACGCCTGCGGCCTACTGTTCGGCCGCGACCGACACGAAGACTGAAGAGGCGGCCTGCTTGACCGCCACGGCGTGCCTGGGCATCAATCCACCCAGGTCGCTTCACTGCACCGGGCTCGCGCTCGGTCAGTCGGGAATCTGCCGCGCCTATTGCGATGTCGCCGTCGGCTCGGCGGGCTGCATCCAGGTTCCGAAGGCCACCCTGTGCGTGCAGATTGCCGGTGCGCCACAAAGCTACGGCTACTGCCAACCGCAGCAGTAGCGCGCGTGCTTGATCTTGAAACCCCGCACAAGCGCTGGTATTGACTCCAGAATCAATCTGCGCGGATCCCTTCAGGAGGGACTTTCAAAATGCCGAACTACTTCACTGCGGAACATGAGGCCTTTCGAAAGTCGGTGCGGGCATGGGTGGACAAGGAACTCGCTCCGCACGCGCTCGAGTGGGATCGCGCCGGCATCTTTCCGAAAGAGATCTTCAAGATGGCAGGCGAGCTCGGCTTTCTGGGGATCAACCATGATCCGAAGTACGGCGGCAGCGGCCTCGACTATTGGTATGTCGCCGCGTACTGCGAAGCGATGGTGCACTCGCACAACGCGGGCGTGAACATGGCGTTGCTGGTGCAGAGCCAGATGGCGACGCCGATCATCAACGAGATTGGCACCGACGAGCAGAAGCGTGAGTTCCTTGCACCCGCGTTGGCGGGAGATCGAATCGCGGCTCTGGGCATCAGCGAGCCGGGGGGTGGCAGCGATGTTGCGAACCTGAAGACCACTGCCCGGCGCGTAGGCGACGACTACGTGATCAACGGCTCGAAGATGTGGATCACCAACGGTACCCGCGCCGACTTTATCACCCTTGCGGTGCGCACCGGGCCGGCCGGGTATGGTGGCGTGTCGCTGCTGACGTTCCCCACCGACACGCGCGGCTATTCAGTGAGCAAGAAGCTCGACAAGATCGGCAACCTCTCATCCGACACGGCGATTCTCTTCTTCGAGGACTGCAAGGTGCCAGTGCGGTACCTGCTGGGCGAAGAGAACGAAGGCTTTTACCACGTGATGACCAACTTCCAGGGCGAGCGGTTGACCGCGTCGATCGGAACCGTCGCAGGGATGGAGCTGATGATCGCTTCGGCGATCAAGTACGGCCACGAGCGCGAGGCGTTTGGTCGCCCGCTGATCAAGTTCCAGGTGTGGCGTCACAAATTTGTCGAGTTGTTGGCGCTGGTCGAGGCGGCGAAGCGGCTCACCTACCATGCGGTCGAGTTATTCGAGGCGAAGGAGCAGCCGGTGAAGGAGATCTCGATGGCGAAGCTGGTCGCCGGAGACCTCGCGCAACGGGTCGCCTATGACTGCCAGCAGTTCTACGGAGGAATGGGCTACATCGAAGAGACCGCGATTGCCCGCGCTTGGCGCGACATTCGACTGGTGACGATTGGCGGCGGTACGTCCGAGGTGATGAAGGAGATCATCTCGAAGCTGTCGGGCTTCTAAAGTCGGTTGGGTTTGGGCATGGTGGACGCGTGAAGCGTTCGCTCTTGCTGTGCCTGTTGTTTCGCTCGGCAGTCGCGGGCGCGGACTTCATGGATCATTTCGTGCTCCGTGAGGACGTTGGCCCCCATAAGGTGCCGTACGTCGGGCCTTCTGAAGTGGTGTTGATTCCGATCGAGGTGAAGGGGTTTGCGCCCCTCGACATCGCAGGACTTGAAGCGTTCTTTGGGCCCGATTTTAGCGGCGGATTCGTCGACTACTTCAACACCGCGTCGCTGGGGCGCTTCAAGCCCCACGTCACGGTCGCTCAGACGGTGGTGTTTGAAACCTGCCCGCTGCCCGCCGCGCAGTTCCCGAAGTGCCAGATCGCCCGAGGAGACATCAACGCCTTCTCGGCGGGCATGGAGATGATTCGCGAGAGCGTGAAGCGGGCGAAGGCGCAGGGAACCGATTTTTCGAAGTTTGACGTCAACGGGCGCAAGGGCGTTGCCGACGGGTGGGCCGATGGCGTGATGTTGTTGGCCAACGTCCCCTTCGGAGGAATCGCTTTCCCTTTCGGCTTCTTCAACCGCGATGACAACCTGAACGGGGGGGTCGGCGGCCCGCTGGTGGTAGACGGGGTGAAAATTCCTCACGTTGCGATCGCGGGCTACGCGAACCGCTGGGTGATGATCCACGAATTCGGGCACCTTTTGGGGCTGACTGATCTCTACGACGAGTCAAGTCAGTACGACGGTTTGCACCTTTCGTGGATGGGGGCCTGGTCGTACAGCGCACCCATTCCACTGCCGGATGCTGAGACGCGATGGCGGCTTGCCTGGGCCAATTGGCACCAGGTGTCGGGGCGGCAAAAAGTGATCATCCAGCCGGCCGAGAAGACGGGCGAGGTCTGGCGGTTGGGCACAGGTGACGAGTATTTCCTCGTCGAGAACCGAGGCCCAGGAGGCAAGTTCGACCTCGGCGTCGCGACCCGCGGCCTCGCCGTCTTCCATGTCGATCGCACGGTGAAGCAGCTTCGCGGCGAAGAAGGTCGGTTCGTCGATCGAATCCTCACCTGCGTGAACTGCGATCCCTGGCATCCGTACATCATGTGGGTTCAGGCCGACGGCTTGTTCGAGGTTCAAAGAAAGGGGAAGCCCGACTACGCCAATGACTTGTTCCGCGATGGCGACGAGCTGAGGCCCGCTGGCGGATCCAAGCCGCTAAGCGACTCGAACCGGGTGCTGTCGTCCAATTTGTATTCCGGTGACACCTCGGGTCTTTCGATCAGCCAAATCCGATTGCTTGCCGACGACTCGTTCGAAGTCACGTTCGACGCGCCGTCCGAAGGGCAGTGCAACGAACGCCTTTGCGTTGACGGCGAAGGCTGTGCGCCGGTGACGTGCGCGGATGCCGGAGCTTCGGCGAAGCCGGGGTGTGAGTCGGCTCCCGGGGTTCTGGCTGCACTCGCCTTGGCGGGCCTGCTGCGCCGTCGGATTGCAACTGCACCTACTTCTTCTTGAACAACGCCTCAGCCGCTGACAGCAACTCTTCCTTCCTTGCCTCGCCAAGGTTTTGCCCTTCGCCGATTTGAAAGAAGTCGCAGAAATTGGTGTCGGTCTTGTCGGCGGGAACCTCGGCGAAGGGCTCTTTACAGCTCTTGGCGACCGTCTCGTCAAAGTGGCGGCAGTGGATGCACGCGTGCAACTCGGCGCCGCAGCCAGGGCACGTCTCGCGCCGCCCTACCGTATTCGAGACGATCTCGACCTTTGCACCGCACCTTCCACAGCCGGGCATGACCCAAGGTATAACCCGACTCCTTCCTGGAGGCTCACCTCGATGACATCGGCTCGGTTTGTTCTGCTTTTGAATGTCGCGTTCGCAGTGCCCTGTATCGCTTCCGAGCCGCTTCTGTTGTCTCGGGACGAATTCAAGATGTACCGCCACTACCAGGTCGCGATCGAGGACCCGCGGGTTCAGAAAATGAAACCTGAGGCGCGCCTCGGCGCGATCGCCAAAGACGGCAAGTACAAGCTGAAGGATTTGAACGCAGTGATCGCGAAGGGCGACGAGGCGGGCGATCTGAAGGCGATCTGCGAGAAGAACCTCAAAGTGGCCCTTGAAGGCACTGATTTGAAGGGCCGCATCGGCAAGCTCGAGGCGGATTTGAGCGAGGCGCACGGCGTGGCGTACGTGCAGTGGATGAACGAAAAGCAAGAGTCTTTGCCCCTCGAGGCGTCGGTGGCTGCCGCGACGGCGGTCGCTGCGTGTCCGATGATCTCGACGGTGCAGGTATGGGCGATGGACAAGTCGAACCCGAAAGCCCGCGTGTTTCAGGGGCTGATCGGTGCGACTTCAGCCTCGAACATCAAGGTCGACAAGGCGAAGGACTTCGCGGTGACGCGCTACATGCGGCTGTTCGAGAAGGTGAAGAGCGTCACCAATGGCGACGATCTTTCCGGCGAGCTCGGCGAGGCGAAGGCCACCGGCCTTTGAGCCAGAGCAAGGCGTACAAACCGAAGGATCACTTTTTCAAGAAGGCCCATGCGGAAGGTCTTCGGGCGCGCTCGGCCTTTAAGATCGAAGAAATCTCGAAGCGGTTTTCTATCTTCAAGAAAGGGCAGGCGGTGCTCGACCTCGGGGCGGCTCCGGGCGGGTTCCTTCAAATCATTCTTGGCGAGGTCGGGCCAAGCGGAGTGGTGATCGGCGTCGATCTGGTGGCGATTCGCCCTCTGGGAAAGCCGAATGTGAAGACTGCAGTGCTCGATGTTCTGGCGGACGACTTTGATAGGAAGCTGCTCGAGCTGCACAAGGGCGCGTTCGACGTGGTGGCCTCGGATCTCGCCCCGAAGACGACGGGCACCCGCAACACCGACGTCGCACGCAGCTTGCGGCTCGCCGGAAAAGCGCTCGAGCTGTCGCAGACCCGGGGGAGGCCGGGCGGCCACTTCATCACCAAGCTGTTCATGGGTGGCGACTTCGAAGAATTTCGCAGCGCGGTTCGGGCGGTGTACGAAGACGTGAAGGTCGTTCGACCAGAGGCGACCCGCGGCGCCAGCATGGAAGTCTACCTGGTGGGATTGCGGCGCAAGCCGGCCTGACTCCCCGTTTGGGGGATGCGTCGATTCGCGACGAGAATACAAATGAGCGCTTCGATGGCGGTCTCTTCCAAAGAGAAAGAAAGAATTTCGACCCGCGAGCTGCTCAAGCAGTTGCCGCGAACGTTGCGGCTCGTCTGGGAAGCGGATCACTCGAGCGCGATGCTGCTGGGCGCGCTGACGTTTGTTCAGGCGCTGTTTCCCGCAGGGCTTGCCTACGTTGGAAAGCTGATCATCGACTCGGTGGTTCGGGCGTCGAAGACGGGCAGCGAGGCCGACCAGGCGGTGGTTTTCAAGTACGTCGCTTGGGAACTCGCCCTCGCGATGGGGACCTTGGCGATCGGGCGGTTGGCGGGGTACTCGCGCGAGTTGCTGCGGGTGAACCTGGGTAATCTTATCAACGAGCAGATTCTCGAGAAGTCGCTGACGCTCGAGCTCAAGCATTTCGAGGACTCGAAGACCTACGACGTGCTGCAGAACGCGCGGCGCGAAGCGTCGATGCGGCCGCTGTCGCTCGCGATGGCACTGGTGAACGTGTTGAAGAACGGCCTCACGCTGGCGACCTTCGCGGTGCTGCTGTGGAGCGTCGCGTGGTGGAGCGTGGTGCTGCTCGTGGTCGCTGCGATTCCTGCTTTCATCGCCGAGACACGGCTGTCGGGTGAGGCGTTTCGGCTGTCGTCCTGGCGGGCTCCTGAAGGCCGAAAGCTCAATTACCTCGAGTGGATTCTCACCCGCGACTCGCATGTGAAGGAAGTGAAGCTTTACGACCTCGGCCCGCTGGTGCTCGGCCGTTTTCGGGGGCTGTTCTCGAAGTTCCTCGAGGAAGACCGCAAGCTGGCGATCAAGCGGCTGGCGTTGGGAACGCTGTTCGGATCGATCTCCTTGGCTGCGTTCTACGGCTGTTACCTGTCGGTGGCGGCGCGCGCCGGGCGCGGCGAGATTACGCTGGGCGATTTGACCTTGGGGCTGGCGGTATTTCGAGCGGGGCAGTCGGCCTTCGAAGCGGTGCTGTCGTCAGTGGCGGGGATGTACGAAGACGCGCTGTTCATGTCGAATCTGTTTCTGTTCCTCGCGTTGCCAACCGACGCCGAGCAGCCCCGACGTCTTCCCGCGAAGACGCTGCCAACCGGGCAGCATGCGATCGAGTTCAGAAGTGTCTCGTTCAAGTATCCAGGACGCGATGGCTGGGCGCTGAAGGATCTGAGCTTGACGATCGGCGCCGGCGAGAAGATAACGCTGGTAGGCGAGAACGGTGCGGGCAAGTCGACGCTGGTGAAGCTGTTGATGCGCCTGTACGAGCCAAGCGAAGGAGAAATCCTTTATGGCGGCGTCGACCTGCGTGATTTCGACGTGAAGGATCTTCGCCAGCGCTTCGGAGCGGTCTTTCAAGACTTCGTGCGCTACCAGTTTAGCGCGGGCGAGAACATTGGGCTGGGCGATGTTGGACGCCTGACGGATCCGCAGGTGGTCAAGCGCGCGGCCGAAGATGGCGGGGCAGGCGAGCTCGTCGATTCGCTGCCACAGAAGTACGACACGATTCTCGGCGGGTGGTTCGAGAAGGGCCATGAGCTGTCGGGAGGTCAATGGCAGAAGCTGGCGATCTCGCGGGCGTTCATGCGCGACGCGCAGATCCTGATTCTCGATGAGCCGACCGCGTCGATCGACGCCGAAGCGGAAGTGGCGCTGTTCGATCGTTTCAAGCGGCTGGCGAAGGATCGCAGCGCGATCATCATCTCTCACCGCTTCTCGACCGTGCGAATGGCCGATCGAATCGCGGTGCTCGAACATGGCAAGCTCTCTGAGCTGGGCAGCCACGAGGCCTTGCTCGAGAAGAACGGCCGGTATGCCCACCTGTTCGCGCTGCAGGCTCAGGGATACCGGTAAAACGAAACCAAAGGTCAGCTGGCAGGCGTCTATGGTTCGCCCGCCATGCTCTCTCTTCTACTGACCGCTTCCCTGGTGGGACAGACTCCGACCTGGGCTCAGATTGATAAACTCGTTTCCGAGCAGAAGCTCGAAGCCGCGTCAGGCGAAACCGAGAAGCGCCTGGCGGCTGCAAAGGGCGGATCCGACGCGCTCGAGCACGCGCGGGCGCTGATCAAAGTGACCCAGCTGCGGATCGCTTTGGGCGGGTTCGAGACTGCGGTGAAGCGGCTGCGCGAAGAGCCCTGGCCGAAGGAATTGATTGGCAACAACGCGGTGAACCTCTTTTACGCGAACGCTATTTGGCGTTACGCGATGCAGTACAGCTGGGAGATTCGCAAGCGTGAGAAGATCGACACCAAGGGCGTCGTCGAATTGAAGCTGTGGACTGCCGAACAGCTTTACGCCGAGATGCACCGCGCGTACGGCGAGGTGTGGAAGAACCGCGAGGAGCTCGGAAAGAAGCCGATCGCCGTGTTGGCCGAGTACTTCGTGGCCAACGACTACCCCCCGGGGATCCGACCAACGCTGCGGGATGCAGTGACGTACCTATGGGCACAAGCGCTGGTGAACACCACTGTCTGGAGTCCTGAGCAGCTGAACGAACAGTTCAGGCTCGACCTGAGCGTGCTCATCCGGAGCCCCGGTGGGAAGGGGGCGGCGATCAACCCCTTGAGCGTTGAAGTGCACCCGTTGGCGCGAGCTTGCGCGCTTTTCGACGATCTCGAAGGCTGGCACCAAAAGCAGCGCGAGGTCGAAGCCGCACTGAATGTGCGAATCGAGCGACTGAAGGCCCTTCACGCTGCGTACAGCGAGGCTGAGCCTCGGGCGCTGCTCAGCGCTGATCTCGAAGGGCGGCTCGAAGCGGTGAAGGATCTTCCGTGGTCGGCGATGGCTCGGGCGGTGCTCGCCGAGTGGTACCGCGCAGGGGGCGAGCTGGTGACCGCACGTGCGATTGCGCAGATGGGGGCCAAGGGCTTTCCGAAAAGCGTGGGAGGCCAGCGCTGCGCTCACCTGGTTGCGGCGATTGAAGCCCCCGATTTCGGCTTAACCTCGATGAGCTCGGACGGGGTTGCCCAACGCTCGATCGAAGTCAACGCGCGCAACCTGCCCGAGCTCCATTTTCGTGCCTACCGATTTGATCTGATCGACTGGGTGACCACCCGCACCGACTACCAGATGCTGCCGAACGCGAACGGGGTGAAGGCGCTGCTCGGCAAGCCCGCCGACGACAGTTGGACGACACCGTTGCCACCGACGCCGGACTTCAAGTCACACCGCACGTTTGTCACGCCCCCAATGACGAAGAGCGGGCTGTGGGTGGTGATCGCCTCAGCGCGCCCTGATTTTGCTGACGCCGAGAACCGCTTGATGGCGATCAATATGGTGATCTCGAACCTGGGCTTGGTGGTGCGGCACTCGACCGAAGGCACGATCGAGCTGATGGCGGTGGACGGCAGTACGGGTGAGGCTGCCGCCAACGCCGTCGTCGAGCTCTGGAGCTACCGGTACGACTCGAAGCGCAGAAAAGAGGAAACGAAGACGACGGGCGCCGACGGCCGGGTGAAGTTCGGCAAGAGCAACCGGCCGAATGATCGCCAGTTCTTCGTCGTCGCGCGCAGAGGACCAGAGGAAGCAATCGAGCAGCACGGCATCGGATTCTATGCAGGCACTGCTACTGAGTTCGACGCGACGCTCGTCTACACCGATCGCAGTGTCTACCGGCCGCAGCAAAAGCTGTTTTGGAAAGTCGTCGCCTATCACGGCAACGCAGATCGCACCGCGTATCAGACCGTTCCCAGTCGAGAGCTGACGATCAGCCTGATCGATCCGAATCATCAGATCGTTCAGAAGAAGGTGGTCACCACCAACGGCTTCGGATCCGCGGCGGGCGAGTTCACGATTCCCACCGGGCGGCTGCTGGGCCAGTGGCACATTCAGACAGGCAGCGGCGGGGCCTACGTGCGCGTCGAAGAGTACAAGCGGCCGACCTTCACCGTGGCGTTCAAGGACGCGGGGAAAGCGTTGCGGCTCAACGCTTTAGCTTCGCTTCAAGGAGAAGCGCGGTACTACTTTGGACTGCCGGTGACCGCAGGCCAGGTGCGGTGGCGGGTGCAGCGCACGCCCCAATGGCCGTGGTGGTGGGGCGGGTGGGGGTGGACGCCTCCTGCTTCTCGAACTCAAGTCGTCGGGTCGGGAGTCAGCCCCCTGAAGCCCGATGGCACCTTCGAGGTGACGTTCAAGCCCGAGGTGGATCCCAAGCTTTCGAGCGACGTCACCTATCGGTACCAGGTTGACGCCGATGTCACCGACGAAGGTGGCGAGACGCGTTCGGCCAGCAAGTCGACTCGAATCGGGTTGGTCTCGATCGAAGCGCGCTCGAGCATCGAGGGCGAGTTCCTGCAGGCAACTGTGGACGCGAAGGTGACGACCCGCCGCACGGATCTCGACGGGAACCCACGGGCGGGCAAGGGCAGCTTCCGGTTGCTCTTGCTTGCCGCTCCCGCCGTCGTGTCGATGCCGTCGGACGAGCCGATTGGCAGAAGCCCCGTCGACGAGAAGACCGACGCCTACCGCACCGCCGGCGATTCGCTGAAGCCGCGGTGGTTGACTGGGTGGAACTGGACCCAAACGGTGCGCACCTGGAAGGAAGGCGCGCAGCTGTCGGCAGGAGAGTTGGCGCACGACGAGAAGGGCGTGGCGATTGCGATGCTCGGAAAGTTGAAGCCAGGTGCATACCGGCTGCGGTACGAGACGAAAGACGAAGCGGGAGAAAAGTTCGAGACGCAGCTCGACTTTCTGGTCGCAGGGGGAAAGTTCGAGCTCAAGCTGCCGGCAGTGCTGCTCACAGAAACCAGCAGCGTCGCCGTTGGGCAGACCGCGCGGTTTCTGGTCGGCTCGGGCTTCGAGGGGCAGCCGGTGCTGCTCGAGGTGTACCGCGGCGGCAAGCGCATCGAGCAGAAGCTGCTGCGCGGTGGAACGGATCGAGCGATCTTCGAGCGCCCAGTGACAGCCGAGGATCGCGGCGGCTTTTCGGTGCAGGTGACGGCGGTGCGCAACTGGCAACTGCTGTCGTTTCAATCCTCGGTCTTCGTCCCGTGGGACAACAAAGCGCTGGCGGTGACGTTCAGCACCTTCCGCGACACGCTGCGTCCCGGCGCGAAAGAGACCTTTAAGGTCACCGTGAAAGGGCAGGGCAAGGCGCTGGAAGCTGGCGCCGCCGAGGTGCTCGCGTACATGTTCGATCAGTCGCTCGACTTGTTCGGCCCGCATTCGCCACCCAATCCGGTCGCGCTCTATGCCAGCCGCATGGGCGTGCCGTGGACGACGCACTCGATGAACGCTTCGAACGCGATCTGGTTGTCGCACAACAACTGGTTCAACCTGCCGAGCTACCCGCAGCTGCGCTCGGACCAACTGGTCTTCTTCAACGTGGGCTTCGATG
>JANOHG010000388.1:0-2940 GCA_031406375.1 Archangiaceae bacterium
CAGCTTCTGGATCTTCGCCAGCACCCCCAGGCCATCCATGTCGGGCATCTTGACGTCCATCAGCACCGCGTCGACCGGACGCGCGGCCAGCACATCCAGCGCGAGCTGACCGCTGGCAGCGAGTTCAGTCTTGTACCCCTCGAGCTGAAGCGCCTGATTGAGGGTCAACAAGATGTTCTTCTCGTCGTCGACGATTAGAACGGAAGAGTTGGGCATTTGAAGACCTCGTGGTCGAACAAACTCGACTGGGTGTGCATTGTGCAGCGCCTTGGGCTTGAGAAGCAGCACCCGTGACAAGCACTGGTGCAAGTTCTTGCCCCGTTGATGGCCGTCTGTTACCTGCCGCGGTCCATGGCTCCTCGACTGATGAAGTTCCTGTTTGCAGCGATGGCCTTGCTCGCGCTTGGCGGCTGTCCCCCGACGTACCCAAAGTGTGAGAGCGACGCGAACTGCACCGAGAAAGGTGAAGTCTGCGTTCAGGGCCAATGCCAGGAATGTGCGATCGACGCGAACTGCAAGCCGGGCTTCGTCTGCGATGCGAACAAGTGCGTGCCCAAGCCTGAGTGCTCGGACACCAACCCCTGCAAAGCAGGCGCGAAGTGCAAGCAGGGGAAGTGTGCGGCCAATGAGGCGACGCCGAAGGATGGCACCTGCACCACCAACGAAGACTGCCCGTCGGGCGAAGAATGCAAAGCGGGGAAGTGCGCGAGTAAAGGTGTCGCCGCGAGCTGCACCGTCGAGCCGGTTCGCTTCGAGTTCAACGAGAGCAAGCTGGGGGCCGATGGTCAGGCCGCCCTGGCCACGCTGGCCGACTGCATCAAGTCAAACGGGTGGAAGCTGGGGATAGAAGGTCACGCCGATGAGCGCGGCACCGAAGAGTTCAACCTTCAGCTTTCGAACCGACGGGCGGCCTCAGTGAAGCGCTACCTCACCGACCTCGGGGTTGCCGACAACGTTCTCGAGACGGTTGGCTACGGTGAGAACAAGCCGGCAGTGCAGGGGGCCAGCGAGGCTGCTTGGGCCGCCAACCGGCGCGTCGAACTGGTCAAGCGCTGAAGCTGCCGAACCGAATACCCGCCGCTTACAGCAGCGTCTTGAACGCTTCTTCATCGATGACTTTCACGCCCAGCTCTTGAGCCTTCTTTAGCTTGGTGCCTGCCTCGAGGCCGGCGACGACGAAATCGGTCTTCTTCGACACACTTCCGGCCACCTTTCCCCCCCGCCGCTCAATCTCTTCCTTTGCGGATTCTCGCGTCATCGTCACCAGCGTGCCGGTGAGCACGACCGTCTTGCCGTTGAACCCACCCGCTTCGACTTTGGCCGGCGGCTCCGCCACAATCGGAATCTTCAACAACCCTTCGACCACCTCGCGGTTCTGCGGCTGGTGGAAGAAGGCGAAGATTTCGTGAGCCATCTCGGGGCCGATGTCTTTGACGCCTTGTAGAGTCTCTTCGTCGGCGGCCATCAGCGGCCGCATGTCGCGAAAGTGTTCTGCGAGCGCCTTCGCTGTCGCCTCGCCCACCTGGGGAATTCCAAGGCCGTAGATGAAGCGGCGAAGGGTGGTTTTCTTGCTCGCCTCGAGCGCGGCGATGAGGTTGGTCGCGCTCTTTCCTCCCATGCGCTCGAGCGTCATCAACTTCTCGAGCGTGAGCGCGTACAGATCCACCAGCGTCTTCACCAGCTTGGCGTCGATCAGCTGCTGCGCGAGCTTCTCGCCGAGCCCTTCGATGTCGAGTGCGGTGCGGGTCGCCCAGTGGCGGATTCGCCCGGTCACCTGGGCAGGGCACGACAATCCGGTGCAGACGGTCACCGACATTCCTTCCTCGCGCAGCGTGTCTGATCCGCAAATGGGACACTGCTTCGGGAAAACGAACCTCTTTTCTTTACCGGTGCGGCGCGAGTCGATCACCTTGACGATTTCGGGAATCACATCACCCGCCCGCCGCAGAAACACCCAGTCGCCGATCAGCACCCCTTTGCGGTTGAGCTCATCTTCGTTGTGCAGTGTCGCTCGGCAGATGGTCACTCCACCGACGAAGACGGGCTTGATCGCCGCGCAAGGAGTCAGCGCCCCCGTTCGCCCGACGCTCACGAAGATGTCTTCGACGAAGGCTTCGACTTCCTCGGGCGGGAACTTGTAGGCCACCGCCCACCTCGGGCTCTTCGACACCTGGCCCAGCCGCCGCCGCCAATCCTCGAGGTCGACCTTCACCACCAGCCCGTCGATCTCGTACGGCAGCTGATGGCGATCTTTCATCAGCCCTGCGTATTGCTCGAGCACGCCCTCGACTCCCGTCGCGACCGCGCGTCGCGGGTTCACCGGCAGTCCAATCTCTTGCATCCATTGCAACTTCTGGCTGTGCTTCTGCAACGGCTCGCTGCCTTCGACGACTCCCGTTTCGTAGAGGTAAACGCTCAGCGGGCGCTCGGCGGTCATCTTCGGATCCAGCTGCCGAAGGCTGCCTGCGGCGCTGTTGCGGGGGTTGACGAACGCAGGCTCGCCCCGTTCTGCACGTTCCTGGTTCATCTTCTGAAAGTCTGCCTTGCGAATGAAGACCTCGCCGCGCACCTCAAGAAGCTTCGGCGGTGACTTCGTCGACAGCTTCAGAGGCAGGTTTCGTAGCGTCCGAAGGTTGAAGGTGACGTCTTCGCCGGTCTCACCGTCGCCGCGGGTGGTGCCCTGCACGAAGAGGCCGTTCTCGTACACGAGCTCGATCGCCAACCCATCCATCTTTGGCTCGCAGACGTAGTCGATGGCCTGCGAGCCGAGCGCCTTCGCCAGTCGCTGATGGAATTCGGCGAACTCGGCTTCATCGAAACAGTTCGCCAACGACAGCATCGGCTGGCGGTGCACCACCTTGGCGAACTTCTCACTGGCCACGCCCCCCACGCGCTGGGTAGGGGAATCTTTCGTCAACAAAGTGGGGTGTTCGGCCTCCA
>JANOHG010000403.1:0-3052 GCA_031406375.1 Archangiaceae bacterium
GCGGCGGAGAACGGGTCGCTTGTCTTTGCGTGCCCGATTACCTCGATCGGCCACGAGAAGAAGTGCGCAAGGAAATCGAGGAGCACTTCCGCAGCGTCTCTGTCGAGATGCCATTCTATCGCCGGGTGAAGGTGCTGCGGCTGTGGGATGCCGAACTGCCGCGAACCTCGACCCGCAAGGTGAAGCGCAAGCAGGTCGTCGAAGAGCTCAAACGCCTCGAGCGCGCAGCGCAAAGCGGAGAGAAAGCCCGCGTCGCCGCAAAGGACTCGGCAATCAACACCGATTGGCTGATTCCAATTCTTTCTGACGTGCTGCAACGACCGGCCACCGACATTCGTTCGGATGCGCGGTTGACCGCAGACCTTGGCTTTGACTCGCTGATGCTCACCGAGTTGTCGGTGGCGCTGGATCAGGCAGGGGTGTCGACCAGTGCGCTAGGCGACCTCACCAAGCTCAACACCGTCGATGATCTGCGGCGCGCGATCATGGCCTCGGGCAAGCGCCCCGCCCAGGACACGCGGGCGAAGGACGTCACCCGCGAGCTGACGCAGAAGAAGGAACTCGAAATCTCGATGCCCGAGCCGTTCGCGCGGTTTGGCAGGGCGTTGTTGTCGGCCGGCCAACGCGCGGTGTACGGCGGCATCTTTGACGTCGAGACGACGGGGAAATCGTTCATTCCGCAGAACCGAAACTTTCTCGTCATCGCGAACCATTCGAGCCACCTCGACATGGGGTTGGTGAAGGTGGTGCTTGGCTCGCAGGGAGATCGGCTGACGGCGCTCGCCGCGCGCGATTACTTCTTCAACACGCCTTTGAAGCGGGCGTACTTCGAGAACTTCACCAACCTGATTCCGATGGAACGGAAAGGCTCGCTGCGTGAGTCGCTGCGAATGGCGGGCGAGGCGCTCAACCAGGGCTTCAACCTGCTCATCTTCCCGGAAGGAACGCGTTCGCCCACGGGCGAGATTCAGGAATTCTTTCCGACGCTCGGCTACCTCGCGCTGTCATTCGAGGTCGACATTCTGCCGATGTACCTGGGCGGAACTTTCGAGGCGCTGCCGAAAGGCGGAATTCTGCCGAAGCAGACGGACCTCAAGGTGAGAATCGGGCCTCCGTTGTTGTTGTCAGAGATGCGCCGTCGCACCAAAGGCATGGCCCGCAGTGAGAGCTACCGAACGGTGACCAAGCTCGCCGAGGAAGCGATTCGCGCGCTCGCAGCGGGCAAGGTCTACTCGCCGGCGAAGCTTTTGGCTGAAGCAGCCGAACGAACCTCGTCCGATTCAAACAGGAAGTCCTCGTGAAGATTCTCGTCACCGGTGGCACCGGATTTCTAGGTCATCACCTCATCCCTCGGCTGCTTGCGGCAGGGCATCAAGTTCGGATTCTGGGCCGCACCCGGCCCGCGGCGTCGACATGGACTCCGTTGGCTCCGAAAGCGGGGTTCGGCAAGGCCTGTGCGGCGCCTGTCGCCGAGTTCATTCAGGGCGACCTCAAAGACCGTGAAGTCGTGCGCAAAGCCATCGACGGAGTCGAGGCGATAGTTCACCTCGCGGGGTTGGTCAGTTTTCGTCCGGAAGACGGCCGCAAGATGTACGAGTTGCACGTCGAGTGCACGCGCGCGCTGTTGAAGGACGTTCAAGCGTTGGGCACCCGCCCGCGGATTGTCCTGATGTCGACGTCAGGCGCGATCGCTGCGTCGAAGACCGAGCGCATCGGCACCGAGGACGACGATTATCCCATCGAGGTGGTGGGTCGGTGGCCGTACTACTTGTCGAAAATCTACGAAGAGAAGCTGACCCTCGAGTATTGCCGCAAGCACCAGATTCCCGCGGTGGTGCTCAACCCGTCGCTGCTAATGGGGCCAGGTGACGATCGGCTCAGCTCGACGTGGACGGTGGTGAAGTTTCTTCAGCGCGACATTCCCGCGATGCCCAGCGGAGGCATCAGCATCGCCGACGCTCGAGACGTCGCCGATGCAACGGTGGCTGCGCTGACGAAGGGCGAGCTGTACGGTCGTCATCTGATGGGCGTAAACCTCTCGATGGATGATTTTTTTGGCAGGCTCGCGCGAATGACGGGTGTTCCAGCGCCCAAGCTCAAGCTTCCTAAGGCAGCCAATGTGTTCGGGGCCTATGCGCTCGAAGCGTTCGCGAAGTGGCGGGGCGCGACGCCGAAGCTCGACCCGCATGAGGTCGAGATTGGTGAGCACTGGTTCTGGCTCGACAGCGCGAAGGCGCAACGTGAGCTAGGCTATCAGGCGAGGGACGTGTTCGACACGCTCAGCGACACAGTTCAGTACACGCTGACGAAGATGGCGCCAGGAAGCTTGCCCGGAACCAAAGGGCGCTTAGCGGATCTTCGGGGCGCCTGAACACACAGGTAAGCCCCGAGTACTTGCCTGTGGGGGGCGCTCGCACCTGGGTTTCTGGGTGGGCGCGGCAATGGGAATTCACGGGGTGGCGTAGACTTCTTGGTCGATGAACTGCCCCGGTTGTACGCACCCGATGCAGGCTGAGAATTTCAACACCCTCTACGGTGGTGAAATCGAGGTCGATGTTTGTCACCACTGCAATGGCCTGTGGTTCGACGGCCGCGAGAGCCTGCAGCTGGCGCCCGGTTCCACGCTGAAGCTCTTCGCCTCGATGTACGAGCGCAAAGCCAGCGCTGCGCAGCCGCTGGTCGCTTTGAAGGGCTGTCCGCGCTGCGACGCGACTTTGCTCGAGACGTTCGACATGCAGCGCGGGACGCGGTTCACCTACTTTCGCTGCGAAGGTCACGGTCGTTACACGACGTTTTTTCAGTTCCTTCGAGAGAAGAACCTTGTTCGTGCGCCAACCGCCAAGCAACTCGCTGAGCTGAAGGCCACGGTGAAACAGATTGACTGCTCGAACTGCGCGGCACCCATCGTGCTCGTGTCCGTCCGCCAGAGCGCCCCTCGCGAAGCTCTTGATCGCAGGCTGACAATCGTGCTGGCGCGCGTGCGGTTCTCCGCCTTCAGCGCGCTCACTTCGTCAAAGGCCGCCAAGCGCGTACTCGAGGGCCTCGCAGATGT
>JANOHG010000425.1:0-1214 GCA_031406375.1 Archangiaceae bacterium
CTCGCGAAGGATTCGGTTGCGCTTGACGTTGCCGAGGACTTCCTTAAGGTCCTCATAGACAGTTGGATCGTTGATGACTCCGCCCAACGAGCCTTCGCCCGCTTTGATCTTGGTGGTGATGTCGCGAATGTCGCGCGCCGCGACCCCCAGATCCCCCAGCATCGAGCGCGCGTCTCCGTAGATCAGCTGGAAGACGGCGCCGTCTTTGGTGGTCTTCGCGTCGTGGATCAAAGTCGACACTTCGTCGGCCGCATCGCCGAGGTTGTTGATCGCCTTGGCGATCTTCTGGTCGTAGATCAGCGCGTGAATGGTGCCGTTACCGGTGCGGATATCCTTCAGAATCTGTTCGGCCTCGGTGATTGCGCTGTTCAGCCGCGCTGCGCTCGAGCTTGTCTCCGACAACAGCGTGCGCACTTCGTCGGACGCCCGCTTGTCGTAGATCAGCGTGTGAAAGAGCCCCTTGCCTCCCTCGATTTCCCCGATGATGTTTCGCGCGCTCTTCACCAGCACCGCGACATCGTTTCGCACTTCCGGCGCGGTGTAGGCAGCGACGCCCGACTTCAGGTCACGCGTGATGCCGACCGCGTTGTCGATGATCTCACCCGTCGCTTTGAGCAGGCTCGAGATGTCGCCCGAGGTCCCGGTGATGAGCTCGCCTCCGCTCGCAATCGCCTCAGCCTCGGGAGACCCGAGCGAGATGTCGACCGCCTTGTCTCCGAGCACGCCTCGGCCCGTCACCCGCGCGACCGAATCACGGCGAATGCGGTCGCGGAACTGGGTCGCCACTTCCATCGTCACCATGATCCGCTTGTCGCCCAGATCGGGAGCAAAGCTGATCTTCGTCACCCGCCCGACCTGCAAGCCACCCAGCCGCACCGGGGCGTCGAGCACCAGACCATCGACGTTCTCGAACGCTCCAAAGCAGGTGACATGCTTGTCGAAGAGGTTGCGTTCCTTGCCGATGAGGAAGATCACGACTGCCGCCAGCAGCAGGCCGAGCCCGACGAAGAGCCCTGCCCGGATGACGATTCGTCGGTCGCGCTCTGCAGGGCTTTGGGTAGGCATCTTAAGGTCCGTCACTTCCTCGCATCGAAGAATGCCCGAACGTCAGCATTTTTCGAGCTCTGCATCTGCGAAACAGTTCCTGATTCGACAATCTTCCGGCGTGCCAGCATCGCAATGCGGTCGCTGACCCGAAAGGCGCTGTCCATGTC
>JANOHG010000190.1:0-7230 GCA_031406375.1 Archangiaceae bacterium
TCTCGCGCTTGAGGCGTTGGTCAACAAGAGCCCGCTTCGGGTGGATGACGCGGCGTTTGCGCTCTGTGTGCTGATGCAGACCTTCACCCGGTTGGCGGCGGCGGGGCTTCCTCACCAGGACCGCTGAGGGCAATCTGCGTCGCCGAATTCAACGCTTCGGCTTCGCGCTCTTCGCGCACCAGCGACAGCGCTTCGAGCGCCATCCGGGTGACGAGCGGGCCCAAGATCGCGCCGAAGACTCCCCACGCAGCCAGGCCCCCAAAGACTGAGACGAACAACAGGAACACTGGCAGGTCGAGCTTTCCGTACCGCGCGAAGATCGGCCGAAGCACGTTGTCCATCAGTGAGATCAGCAGCCCGAACGCGACCATCACCACGGCCTTCACTGGGTGATCCGTGAAGTAGAGGCCCGCGGCAACGGGCGCCCAGATGATCGCCGTGCCGGAGATCGGCACGAAGCCGGCGATGCCGGTGAGCAGCCCAAGGACGACGGCTCGGGGCACTCCAAGGGCGAGGTAGACGATGATCGCTGTCAGCGCCTGCGACGCGTTGGTCAGCCCGACGCCGATCAACAGACCGCGGCCGGTCTCGGTAAAAGCGGATCCGAGGCGACGCAGGTGGCTGGGAGCAACCGGAAGGTGCGCCAACGCCCACGTCCATGCGCGAGGCCCATCGACGAGAAAAGTCCAGGTGCCGAAGAAGAAGATGACCGAGCCAAGGATCGACTTCATCGCCGCGCCGGCGACGCCACCAATCAATCGAAAGGCGTCTGCGCTGTGGCCCTCGAGCCAAGGCAATAGGTCAGAGAACGAGCTGGGAAGCTTCAGGTCCGTTGAGGTGGGCTCGCTTCCGGGCGAGACGATCGCCTCGAGCGCCGACTGCGCGCTCTTCGATTGCGCCACCACGCTCCACAATTCGCCGGACCCCGAGACGACCGCGGCCACGAGCAGGCTCGCGATCGCGACCACCACCAGGATCAACGCGATCACCAGCACCGCGGCTGCTGAGCTTCGGCCATTCAGCGCTCTGCCGAGGCGATCGAACAGCGGGCGCGCGATGGTCGCGACCCAGGCGGCGAAAATCACCGGGAACAACAGCGGCGCGAGAGTGAACAGCGCAGTGACGCAAAGTGCGAGAGTTACCCACGCCAATGCACCCAGCCGCGACGGATTCATGTTTGGGCGCTTTAACGTGAAAGCAGCGACAACGCAGCCGCAAGATCGTCGGGCATCGGTGCTTCGATCACCAACCCTTCGACCTTCAACCGCTCGGCATGCAGCGGCGTGCGCGCCAGCACCACAGTGTCCGTGTCGCCGCCCAGATCTCTTTCGTTCAGCGCAGTCTTTCGACCGTATTGATGATCGAACAGCAGCCGATGCCCTAACGATTGCAGGTGCACCCGAATCTGATGGGTTCTGCCCGTCACCGGCTCGGCCTCGACCAGCGTCGCGCCGGCGAATACCGTGCGCGGCTTGATCAGCGTCTGAGCGCTCTTGCCTTCTTCGCCTTCGCGCGCCACGCGCATCCGGTTCTTCCGCGCTTCCACCAGCGGGCGGTCAATCAACACTGCCGCCTCGAGCCGGCCTTCCACCAGCGCGAGGTAGCGCTTTGCGACCTCGCCATTCTCGAACGCCATCGACAGCGTGCGGTGCGTCGCGGCGTCGAGCGCGAACAGCAGTACGCCCGAGGTGTCGCGATCGAGCCGGTGCACCACCCAGACCGGTTTGCCCAGCTGCGCCTCGAGCCGGGTGCGAATGCAGTCGGGATCGCCGTCGCGCCCTGGGATGACGGGGACTCCGGCCGGCTTGTCGATTGCCACGAAGCCGGGCTGCTCGATCAAGAGATTGAACGTCACTCGAGCTGCGACGGCTTCCAAACGCTTACCGGGCCATACCGGGCAACCTTCGGTTCCAACAAGGCCGCGTTGCCGACGAGCACGATCGCCTGCTCGCCCTTGTCGAAGAGGTGTGCGCGCGCGGCCTGGGTGGCAGCCTTAGGAGTCACCGCGCAAATCCGTTCGCGGTACTGCGAAATCCAGTCGCCCGACAGCCCAAAAAATGCGACGTCGGACAGCGCGCCGGCGATCGCGTCGTTCGTCTCGAGCCGTGCAGGATACAGCCCCGAGATGTAGCGCTGCACCGTCGCGACCTCCTTCGGTGATGGGCCCTTGGCACGCATCTTCGCGACTTCCGCCAGCGCGATGTCGATCAGGGTCTGAATGCTCTCGTTCTTGGTGAACGAAGAGACGGTGAACGCGCCGGCCGAGCTGAGCATGTCGAAGTGACACCCTGCTCCGTACGACAGCCCGCGCTTGACGCGAATTTCGGTCACCAACCGCGAGGTGAAGCCGCCGCCGAGCACGGTGCTCATCACCGCGAGCGGAAAATGATCTGGATGCCCGCGCTTCACCCCGTGAGCGCCGATGCGCAGCTGAACCTGCGTCTGCTCGGGCTTGTCGACAATCACCACCTGACCCGCCAGCGCCGCGGTTTTCCATCCGGCCAGCACAGGCGACTGCTCGGGACCTCCTGCCCAGCCGCCGAACAGCGCGTGAATCATCGGCATCACCGTGGCGGTCTGCACATCGCCGACCAGAAACAGGTGTGAAATTTTTGGGCCGACGTGGGTTCGCACGTACTTGCGCAGATCGTCTTGCTTCAGAGCGCGAATGTCGCTCATCGAGCCAGAGACCTCGTGGCCGTAGGGGTGGCCGTCCCAGACCGCTTTCAGTAACGCGCGATCGGCCAGCGCACCAGGGTCATCAAGCTCGTTGGTAATCTGCGCCAACGTCCTTCGGCGCAGCAGCTCGAGCTCGGGCTCGGCGAAGGTGGGCTCGAGCAGCAACGATGCGAAGATCGGCATCATCGCTTCGAGGTGCTTCGAAGGCGTGTTGAGCGCGATCCCCCACGCATCCTCGGAAGCCCAGCCCGAGATGCTGGCCCCGACAAACTCGACCGCCTCGCTGATCTCGTCGGCGGTCATTCCACCGGCTCCGCGCCGCAGCAGCCGCGCGGTGAAGTCGGCGACGCCTTTGCGATCATCGAAGGCAGCCCCCGAACGGACGATCAGCCGAACCGAGACCAGCGGCAGCGGCCCACGCGGAACGACGGTGACCTTCAGCCCGTTGGCCAGCGTCGTTTCGTCTTGAACGGGTACCTTCAGTGGACGCAGCTTGCTCGAAGCCTTGCTGGGGCGCGCGGTCATGCGGCCTCCGCTGCCGACAGCGGCTGTTCTTCAGCCAGCGGCACCAACGTCACCACCGATCGCCGCGACGCATCGAGGTACTTCGCCGCCGCGGCCCTCACCTGCTCGCCAGTGACGGTCTCATAGCGCGAAGCCAACGCGAGGCCTTCACGCCAGTGGCCAAGCATCGTCTCGTAGGTGCCCAACGCGTGTGCGCGTCCGTTATTGGTCGCAAGCTCGCGCAGCAGATGGGCAGACAGGTTGTTCTTCGCCTTCTCGAGCTCTTTGTCGGTGAGCCCCTCGCGGACGACGTGGGCGAGCTCTTCATAAAGCGCGGCCTCGGCCAGCTTCGGATCCGCGCCCGGCTTCAGCTCGAGCCCGACCACGAACGTTCCCGGGTCGAAGCGCCACGACCAATCGACCGAGACTGAAACCGCGATCTCTTTCGCGTAAACCATCGACCGGGTCAACCGGCTCGATTGACCGACCGTGAGCGCATATTGGAGGACGTCGAGCACCAGCGTGTCGCCGTCGGCCGCGTTGGGTCCTCGCCAAGCGATCATCAACGACGGCGCCTGCGCCGGGTGACGAACTTCGGCACGACGCTCGCCCTTTTGTTCGGGCTCCGAGTCCTGAACCGGCGGCACCGGCGGCCCGGCTTTGATCCCTGCGTAGTACTTCTTGATCAACGCCAGCGCTTGCTTCGGATCGAAGTCGCCCGCGACGTACACCGTGGCGTTGTTGGGCGCATAATAGGTGCGAAAATACTCGAGGCAGTCTTCGCGCTTGATCGCTTCGATGTCCTTCATCCAACCAATCACCGGCCATCGATAGGGGTGGGCCTTGTAGACCAGCGATGAAAGCTCTTCGTCCATCATCCCCGAGATCTCATTGTCGACGCGCAGACGGCGCTCTTCGATCACCACCTGCCGTTCGCTGGCGAGCATCTTCGCAGTCACCTGCAGCGATCGCATTCGATCGGACTCGAGGTCGATCACCCGCTCGAGCGCTTCAGCCATGAAGTCCTCGTAGTAGACGGTGAGATCGTTCGAAGTGTAGGCGTTGGAAGAACCGCCGTTGCTCTCGAGAACCTTGTCGAACTCGCCCGGGCCGTACCGCTTGGCGCCGTTGAACATCATGTGCTCAAACAGGTGGCTGATCCCGGTGATGCCTGGCCGTTCGTTGCGCGAGCCGACCCGGAAGAATGTGTAGAACGTGCAGGTGGGCACGGCGTCCGACGGCAGCAGGCGGATCTTCAGGCCGTTGGGCAGCTTGTGCTCAATCACCGTCTTGGCGATCGCTTCTAGCGCTGGGGGCAGCGCGACTTTGACCTTTTGAGTGCCTTTCATCTGGGTTCCTTAACGCTCGTGGCGATTGAAAAACTGGAGCACTGGCGTCCACACGTCAGTGTGGGCTCGGTCTCCAATGAGAAGATCCATGTGACCGTACTCGGCAACCGCTCCGTGCGCCCGAGAGATCAACAACCACTGTTTATCGCCGCCCAACGCGCGGTACCCGTCATACACCCCGGGAACCAGGGCGAGCCGATCGAGCCGGGCGGCCACGACGATCACCGGGGTGGTGACTGCCTGCAGCGCCCGCCGGAAATCGAGCTTCGCATCGGCGCTGACGAAGTTGCCGGTGGCGACCTGGGTCACGAACTGGGCCGCGACACCGGGCGCGATGTCCGCGCTGCCGTAGGCGATGAGGCGCTTGAAGCTTTGCAGCGTGGTGTTCCCCTTCACATACAGCAACCGTTCGAGCGGATCGTTGGCGAAGAGCCCTTGCAGCGGCACGACTTTGTGGGCGCCCCACGAGGTCCACAACCCCCAGCCTGAAGGCAAAAGCTTCGCGCCGAGCTGGATCAGCGCCTCGCTGTTCGTCCCCCAGTCGAGCTTCGTCGGACTTCCAAGGGTGGCGGCCGCGTGGATACCCTGGCCGCGTTGAGCAAGGTAGGCGTAGATCACCAGGCCACCCATGCTGTGCCCGACGCAGTCGACCGCATCGGTGCTGCTGGCCTTTTTCACGTAGTCGATCGCCGCCGGCAAATCGAGCTGCCAAAAGGCATCGAAGGAATAGCCGTGGGGTCGATCGTTGCCATTGCTCTCGTCTGACTCGCCCGTTCCGCGCAGCGACACCGTCCAGACCTCTCGGCCTCGACCTGCAAACCAGCGGGCCATGCTGTGCTCGTCGTCGAGATCCATGTTGCGCGCGTTGGCGGAAATGCCGTGCAGCATCAGCACCGGGCGACCCCGGGTGGCTCCCACCGGCGCATAGCGCACCAGCGCAAGCGTAAAGCCGTCGGCGGTTCGCACCCGATGCGGCTCGGCGGTCTTCGGCAGGGGCACCCACTGAAGACCTGCGCAACCGCCAAGGAAGACCGCGAGGACGATCTGCCTCATAAAGACTCCGCGTCGAGAAACTTTAACGCTGGCGCGAAGAGCTCGGCAGGGGCGCCAGCGCCCTGCAACAGCGAAAGATGGCTGTAGTCTTCCGCGACGTTGTCGAAACGGCTGAAGACCCTCAGTGAGACCTTCGCAGCTGTCACTTCCCGCAAGGTGCCGCACAGCTCGGCGTTTGCCCAGCCGTTGGCGAGCCCGACGAACTGGATCGTCGGCCGGTCGTACCGCTTCAGCCGCGCCTTCACAGACTCGCCATTCGAAAGCGTCAAGTCACCCGACCTCATCCACTGCAATATCGCCGACGAAGCTCTTGCACCCAGATCGCTGAACGCAGCCGCCCGCAGGGTAAAGAGCTGATCGGGCCGAATGCGCGCGCCCATCGCGAACAACAGCTCAAAGATCTTCGCACCTTCCGGATCCGAGCCCAGCGTCCCCAACCGGCCCCCCGCCATCAACACTTTCTCAGCCAGCGGGCTGGGCACCGAAAACTCGGCCGGAGTCGCGATCGAAACCACCCTGCGCACCCTGCCCTTCAGCTCTTCGACGCTGGCGGCCAACACCAGTGTGCCAGCCCAGCCATGCGCGACGACATCGAAGCTGGCTTCACCCACCGCGTCTGCGATTGCGGGAAGATCGTGCGCGACGATGTCAGCCGGAGTCCATTCAACGGCTGACGCCTTACCCTGGCCACGAAGCTCGACCACGTAGACCAGCCGCCCGCGACGCGCCAGCCACCGCGCGAGCCCTTCGCCGCGATGATCAAACGCCGCTCGGCCGATCGCGAAGTCGGCGAACAACAAAACCGGAGGTTGGCTGGATCCACTCGACGGCGGCGCATAGCGGTACAGCGCAAGCGCGACGCCGTCCTTTGCGACGACTTTACGATGAGAGACGGTGATCTCGTCTGGCGCTGCCGCCAGGATCGCCGCACATAAAACGAGGGGAATCACAGCTCGACGGCTCCTGCTTTGAGCGCCAACACCACTGCCTCGACGTGCGAGTTCACCCCCATCTTTCGGTAGACGTGCGAGAGGTGGGTTCGCACCGTTCGCCGCTCGATTGTCATCACCTGCCCCACTTCGGCGTTCGACAGCCCCTTGGCGACGAAGCGAAGCACGTCGAATTCGGTCGGCGTCAGGTTCCAGGGGTTGGCAGCCGTCGCGGGCTTCGATTGCACCGAATGGAAATAGTTCCAGAAACGCTTTGCGATCACCGCCTCGATCACCGTGCCGCCTTCCATCACTTCCTTGATCCCCGACCGGATCTTCTCAGGCCCAACGCGCTTGACGAGGTACCCCGAGGCGCCCGCTTGAATCGCTTCGTAGACCTTCTGCTCATTGTCGAATGAGGTGAGGATCAACACCTCGACTTCCTGAGCGCGCCGCTTCACGCGACGGGTGACTTCGATTCCGTCGATGCCTGGCAGCTCGAGATCCAACAACAACAGGTGAGGCTTGAGCGCGATGACTTGATCGACGCCGCTTTCTCCTTCTTGAGCGCTGCCGACCACTTGAAGCTCGGGAAAGGTGCCGAGCACTTTGACCAAATTCTTCAGCAGCGCGGGCTGGTCTTCGACGACGAAAATGCGAGTGATGGATTCAGTCACTTAAGTCCCCTTCAACGAACGCCTCGAACTCGACGGGCT
>JANOHG010000481.1:0-1166 GCA_031406375.1 Archangiaceae bacterium
CCTCACCTGACGATCGACGCCGCGCGCGCTTTCGAGCTGATCGCGCTGGGGCTGGTGAAGAAGGTGTTGATCGCCCAAGTGCTCGCCACAAGGTTGGTAGACCCGGTGTTCGAAGCGCCCTCGGGTTATTCAGGGCTCGAAGTGTTGCTGGCAATCTACGGGTATGCGGTTCAGATTTACTGCGATTTCTCGGGCTACAGCGACATCGCAATCGGCTCGGCCCTGCTGCTCGGGTATCAAATCCCGGAAAACTTCAACGCTCCGTATCGCGCCGACAGCCCGCGTGACTTCTGGCGGCGGTGGCACATTTCACTTTCCAGTTGGCTGCGCGACTACCTCTTCATTCCGTTGGGCGGCTCGCAGCACGGTCGCGTTCGCACCCTGTTTGCTCTGGGCCTCACGATGCTGTTGGGCGGCCTGTGGCATGGCGCTGCGTGGACCTTCGTGGCCTGGGGAGCGTTTCACGGCGGATGGCTGATCGCCCATCGCCTTTGGTCGCAGTCGCCTTCGAGTCTGATTCGCAGGTTGCGCGCGTACCCGCTGTGGCGCATCGCCGCCGTCGTGCTGACGTTTCATGGCGTGTGTCTGGGTTGGGTGCTGTTTCGATCAATCTCGCTGGGCGCTGCGTGGGAACTGCTCGGTGCCCTCACCGCGGGAGGTGCTCGCTTCTCGTTGGGGATCGCGGTCGCCGTCGCGATCCTCGTCGGCCTCGCAGGTCACCTGGTGTCGGGAGGGCAGTCGGTGCGGCTGTGGTTTTCGCGGTTGCCGTTGGCGGCGCAAGGCATCGTGTTCGCACTTGCGTTGCTGTTGATCGACGCGCTCGGCCCTCGCGGGGTCGCGCCCTTCATCTACTTCCAATTCTGATGGCCGACCCACGACCACCTGCTGACGACTTGAACAGCGCTCTGCAGCGGGTCGTCGCCCCTGTCCCGATGGCGGCCGCTCCACTCGAAGGCGTGGCCGATGTGGTCGCCACTTTCGCCGCTTCTGCGGCCGGACCCGATGAAGCCGCGCCGCCGGTGAGGCCCTATCAAACCCACGAAGTCTCGCTGATCCTCGGCGTGTGTGCCGCGGTGCTGCTGGCGTTCGACTCTGAGGGGTTGATGACGTGGGTGCAAAGAATGGATCTCGGCCCGATGCAAAGCGCGTGGCGCGCAGTGCTCGGC
>JANOHG010000482.1:0-1425 GCA_031406375.1 Archangiaceae bacterium
CACCGCGTGGTTGTCGGAAGCGATCGCAGCCTCCCACTTCTTGAAGCCGTCTGGGTCGGTCTTCAACGCATCAGTCGCCGCCAGGTGGGCGGTCTCATGCGCCAGCATCTCGGTCATCTCTTGTGGATTGGTCGGGCCGGCGTCGCCCATGAAGATGCGGTGGTGCGCGAGGGCGATTGGAGCGCTGCAGTGGGACGTCGACGAGCCGATCGAACCTCGACCTGGATTCGGACAGGCCGCGCGTCCACGTCGCAGCTGTCCAGAGTTCGGAACGCAGTCGATTCGAGTCTATGCGCCTGGGCACGATCGGTGCCTTCGCGGTGATTCATTCGCCAAGGAGGCACAGTGGATTTCAAAAAGGGAGTGTTGTTGGGCGCCGTCTCGTTGTCTGCGCTGATGTTGTCGTCGTGTGTAGGAGACGAGTCGTTGTCGGGATCTGAGGAACAAGCCTTGGCTGCCGCCCCGGGAGCTGCACCCACTTGTGCCGGCCCGAAGGTTCTGGTCTGCCACATTCCGCCAGGAAACCCGGCCAACGCGCACGCGATCTGTGTCGGGGCGCCTGCGGTGAAGGCGCACCTCGCCCATGGAGACGTTCTGGGCGCATGTGGTGGCGTGGACGGTGGATCCGTTGACGCAGGATCCGTCGTTCCAGCCACCGATGCGGGCGCCATCTGTGGTGGCGTCAGTGCCGCATGTAGCAGCAGCGCACAATGCTGCGGCGGCCTGGTTTGCGCTGAGGGCGAGAAGGTCTGTTTGCCACAGATTCAGTGAGGTCACGGATTCGCGGCGTCGTGCTTCGAGCACGTGGAACTCTTTGGACCTGGGTCGCCAGGGCTTCCACGCAGCGTGGAGCGCCGATTGGGTCGCACTCTGGACGCGAAAGACCGCAGTCGACGAGAAGCCACCTCAAGTCGCTCTCGGTCAACAGCTGCGAGAGTGTCGCGGTCGAGAAGTACGCCCAGCGCCGAGGTCGTCGGGCCAGTAGCTGGCCCTCTTCCACCGAGGCGACGCCGAAAAGGGCCCACACCCATGGCACAAGGCGTGTCTTACGAGAACGGGCTGAGCGCCTTGAGCTGAGCAGCGTCGAGGTCGGTCGAGCCCGCCTCACGCGCGGACGCTGCGAGCGCGTCGAGTCGCGTTCGATCGATGCTCGCCACAGCGATGGGTTTGCCCGCGGCTTCCTTCCAAGGGTTGGCGAGCACCTTTCCGACGGGGATGCCTTTCATGATCTTCCGGCGGAAGTCTCCGAGCGCTGCCTTGAGGTGGTAGCGGCTGCCGACGCGGAAGATCTGCAGCGTCTCGGTCTCGATGGTCGCCGCGAGCCAACGCGACTTGTAGTAGCTGAAGTCGGGCAGCATGTTGAACTGCGCCTTGCGCGTCGCCAGATGGCCAACCGCCTCGTTCTGCCGATCGAGTTTTTCGGCG
>JANOHG010000488.1:0-2415 GCA_031406375.1 Archangiaceae bacterium
AGACCTTGAGGTCGGCTTCAACCCAGTCACGACGACCCAGGCGCGACGATGCACCGAGGGTTGGCTAGATTCGACAAGCGCTCGTGTCCCTACCGCCGACCACCCTTCCCGACGCTGACCCACGAGAGACAGTCGACGCGCGCACCCTGCCCCGCGCTGCCGCCAACCACGCGCTTCGCAACTACCTGCTCGTCTTCGAGATCGAATCGACTCGCATGTTCGAGCTGCCCGCCCACGGGGACGTGATGATCGGTCGCGCTGACAACGCAGACTTGAAAATCGACGACGCGTCGATCTCGCGCATCCACGCACGGATCTCGGTGCATCACAGCGGTTTGAAAGTCGCGGATCTCGACAGCCAGAACGGCACCTTCGTGAATGACGAGAAGGTCACCGGCGCTCGCCCGATGCAGTCGGGCGACGTCATCACGATTGGCGGCATCACCCTGGTGTTTCATTCCGACCTCGTGCTCGGCGCGGTCCTTCCGAGCAGCCGCTTCCGAGCAGCCGCAACACGCGGTAGCGCCCCGCGATGAGCCGGCCAGAGACCAGCTCGCCCTTCGGGCGTGACGTCGTGCTGGGCGAAATTGTCGAGGCGTTGGCGGTCATGGTGGAAGGCTTACGATGCAGCAGAAAGGCGAATTGGGGCAACCAGATGACCCGCCACCCACACGCGCGGTGCAGTTTTTTGACCTGCCTGACTCAGTGGAAAGGGGTGCTGGGTGACCGCAGCGTCGTTTCTGACTTCGGGTATCTCCTTGATTGCTCTGTAATCAACAGCGGCATCTCGGGTGCATCGACCCAGTTGCGTGCACGCGCTCCTCCTCAGCCAACTTCGGTGTCACCTGGGTCCCGAAGCCAGCGTTGAAGGGTTGGCTCCGGACCTCCAACAGTTGCTCAAGGCGGTGGACCACGCCTACGGCGAGGCAGACGCTCGGCGTACCTCGCTTGAACACGCGCTCAACCTCGCCTCGGTTGAGCTTCGGCATCACGATGGGCGCACACCACAAGAGGTCCAATCACAAAAACTGCAAGCGGTTGGCCAGTTGGCAGCGGGAGTCGCCCATGAGATCAACTCCCCAATTCAATACATCGGCGACAACGTCGCGTTTCTGCGCCAGTCGTTTCTTGACCTCAAAGCGCTGCTCAAGCTCTTCGCGCAGCTGCCGCGAGAGTCAACGCTTCGACAACTGGCCGAGAAGATCGAGCTGCCCTGGCTGCTCGATGAGATTCCCAAAGCGATCGAGGGAACCAGCGAAGGCATTCAGCGCGTCGCAGAGCTCGTTCGCGCGCTGAAGGACTTCGCGCACCCCGACTCGGCCGAGATGACGTTGATCGATTTGAACCACGCACTGCGCGGCACGCTGATCGTCGCCGGCAACGAGCTCAAATACGTGGCCGACGTGACGACCGACTTTGGTGCGGTGCCCAACCTGTTGTGCCACGGCGGTTCGCTCAACCAGGTCTTCTTGAACCTGCTGGTCAACGCCGCGCATGCCGTCTCAGCGTCGAACCGCGAACGCCCCGGAAAAATCAAAGTCACCAGCCGCGCCGAAGCAGACGCTGTCGTCGTCACGATTTCCGACAACGGGGTGGGCATCCCCGAAGCCAACCGCTGTCGCATCTTCGAGCCGTCATTCACCACCCGGCCCAACGGCAAGGGCAACAGCCAGGGCCTCGCACTTGCTCTGGCGATCGTCGAAAAACACGGGGGCACGCTCACCTTCGACTCGACCGTTGCCGTTGGAACCACCTTCTTCGTTCGCCTCCCGATTACGCACCTCGATGAAGAACGGGAAGTCGCTTGATGGGTTGCGAGCATTCAACGCGCAGGGCTGAGCTTATGACGAATCGGGAGGGGTGATGCTTGGACCGCGCGTACTTTGTGTGGACGACGATGTTCAACTGTTGGACGCGTTGGGCCGCACCCTGGGCCGCAACTTCGACGTTCATACCGAAGTGGACGCGGAGAGAGCGCTGGAAAGGATGCGCAGCGACAAGACCTTCGCGGTTGTCGTCTCGGACATGCGGATGCCGAAGATGGAAGGCACGCGGTTCCTGCACCAGGTAAAAGAAATCTCGCCCGACTCGGTGCGAATGCTGCTCACCGGGCACGCGGATCTGATGACGGCGCTCGCGGCCGTCAACGATGGCTACGTGTTTCGGCTGCTGATGAAGCCCTGCCTGCCGCCGATTCTCGAGAAGGCGGTCGCCGACGCTGTCGCCCAGCATCGATTGGTCACCGCCGATCGCTTGCTGCTCGAGCAAAAGGTCGACGCCATCTCTGCGCAGCTGCTGCATTCCGAACGGCTCGCAACGCTGGGCACGCTCGCGTGCGGCGTCGGGCACGAGCTGAACAACATGACCTCGGTCTTCATGGGCGTTCTCGAGGGTCTCAAAGAGTCTGCCGAAGCA
>JANOHG010000506.1:0-1195 GCA_031406375.1 Archangiaceae bacterium
CGTCGACATGTCCGCCGCGAGAACAGGGGTGGCCGCAAACAATGAGACGGTCAGTGCAAGGCTGAGTTTCATGTTGTTCACCCGACGTGTGACACCGCGGTGACCGGCGCGAGCCGAGCCGCGAGGAAAGAGGAAACGACCGAACTTCATCGAGCCAAGGTCGCGCATTGCCGAGAATCAGCTTTGCGGCCCCGGCAGCGATCGCCCTGCCTTAGTGCAGCTCCCCGGAACTTGGTGATCGATGGGCCGCTGATGCATTCCCGCTTGCTGCGTTGAACTCGCTGGGGCGTGCCGCCAGCACGCCTCGGTCGTTCGGCTTGCCTTCGGGGCGCCTCGCCAACCAATCGACCACCCACTTCCGGGTTGCTGTACTTAGTGATCATGATGCCGCGGCCTGAATCGGCGTTGCTCCGTGCGCAACCATCGCTGCGACCGCGTGATCCGGAGTTTCGCGGCCCGTGATTTTCCCATCAGCAAGCTGGACCACTGCGTTGGCGTGCTGCATCACCTTGTGGTCGTGGGTAGAGAAGATGAACGTGGTGCCTTTTTGTTCATTCAAGGCGCGCATCAAGTCGATGATGGCTTGGCCTGTCACCGAGTCGAGATTCGCGGTGGGCTCGTCGGCAAGCACAATTTGCGGCTCGGTGACCAACGCCCGCGCCACCGCTACCCGTTGTCGTTGTCCTCCTGAAAGCTCATTGGGCCGGTGCTTCGCGTGGGTTGCCAGGCCGACCTGCTCGAGGAGCAGCATCACCCGTGCCTTCCGTTCGCTCTTTGAAAGCCGGTTCTGAAGCAAAAGCGGGAACTCGACGTTCTGAAACACCGTCAACACCGATACCAAGTTGAAGCTTTGGAAGATGAACCCGATGGTGTCCAGACGCAGCGACGTCAGCTGCCTTTCGCTGAGGCTGCTGGTGTTGCGCCCGGCGACCTCGACCGTGCCGCGCGTCGCGGTGTCGACACAGCCGATCAGATTCAGCAACGTCGTCTTGCCGCTGCCCGATGGTCCCGCGATTGAGATGAACTCGCCTTTATCGACGTCCAGCGAAACGCCGCGCAAGGCAGGCACGACGACCTTCCCGAGGTTGTATTCCTTCACTACTTCTCGAATCGAGACGATCGCAGGCATTGTTGGGCCTTCTCCCTTTTCAGTGCCCAGCTAGGTAATGCAGGACAGCGGGCGGCGCACCAGGAA
>JANOHG010000510.1:0-6735 GCA_031406375.1 Archangiaceae bacterium
GCAGAAACGGAACCCTTTCAAATGCGCCCCAAGCTGGCAGGCCTCGCCGCCAATTGATCGCACATCAATCATGGAAGCTCCCATTCAACCTGAAGCAGTGCTCCGTCTCGCATGGGCGCCAACGAAACAGCAGGCGCTGCTTCGCTTCGCTGCGTCGCGGGACACACCAAATATACGACCATCGCGGCAACCAGCGATGCGGCTCCGATTCCAATTACTGCTCTTCCCGCCGTGCGCTTCGAAACGACTCCCTCACTGAGCGTCGCGGTCGCGTCGTTCGCGGCGCCGATCGCGATTCCGCTCGCGTTGGTCTTGATTTGTGCAGCGTCGGAGTCAGCGACCATCAGCAACGCGCTACCGACGACAACCCCGACCGCGCCCACCCCTGCAATCACGTACGAGGCCACCCGACTGGTTGAGGTCACTTCAATCATCGCCATCGGCGCGGGAATCGGAAGCGGCGCGATCAGGGGCACGTCCGGCGCATCTGGCTTGACCACCACCGGGGCAACCGGCAACGAGACTGGCAGGTTCTCTAACTCGAGCCTCGCAATCACCAACGCCATCAGTGCCTCCGTCGCTTGCGCATAGGTCTGCATCTCTCGCGAACGCTCAAGTTGCACTTCCTTGCCGATCAACACCCCGTTCGAAGAAACCACCTTGCCCAGACCGACCACGGTTCCCGTCACCGGGTAGTCGACCTGCAGGTAGATGCCGTAGGTCGTCTTCATCGAGTGCGCGAGCTGACCCAGCGCTTCGTTCGACGAAGCCCAGTCCTGTCGCTTGAGCGCGTCGAGCGCTGCCTTAGTCTCCGCGGGCGGCGGAACCTGGGCCCCTGTCGCGCGAACGAGCCGTTCGTACTCTTCGACCAATTCTGAAATCTTCTGAATTGCCTCGGGCTTGCGGCGAAGCTCGAGCGGCGCCATGGCAATGCTCGCACGTTCCTCGTCTGCGAAGGCCGTAGGCGCGTAGACCCAAACCATGACAAGTGCCAACCCAATATATCGATACATCGTCAGACCTTCCCTACCGCTGGAGAATTGCGGTGTCTCAGCCACATCGCTAAGCCAAATCGAGTTCATTCGAGTTTCAAGCTGCTCAACGCCGCATCAATGCCTTCCTTCAACTGAGCAGCAGAACAACCACCCGGCACCACCAACCGAGGAAGCGCGTGCGGCGTCGCCCGCCCCGATTGATGCAACTGCGATGCGATCTGAAGAGATCCATCTTCGGGGTTCGAAATCTCAGCCACTAATAAATACACGACCGACATCGAAACCCCGTCAACACAGTTCACACATGGCAGACCGCGATCCAACGTGGCTTGCGCCTGCATGACGCTGGAAATTCCGAACCCTTGTTCAGCAAGAGCACCGATGAAGCTGTTTCGCACCAACCCAACCACCTTGGCGTCGACCTGCTTGTTGCGCAACACCACTTCCACCGGCGCTCTGGTGACGCGCGAGCTGAGCTGCGCGGGAAGCCAGCCGGCAAGCACCGCGGTGCGCTGCCACGCCACCAAGGTGGCAAGGCTCTGACAGGCGCTGCGTACCGGTTCGCCGGTTGCTACGCTCGGGTCCCGCACCGACGCGAGTCCCACCAGCGCTTGGTCGACCTTCTCGTCGCTTGCGCTCGTGTGCAGATGCGCTCGAATCAACTGCTCGGTCTTGTCTGCAAGCGAGCGCACTGCGCTGACTCCGACTCCGACGGGGCAAAATTCGACCGCCGGTGATCCAGGTTTGGCAGCCGCGAACCGGGCATTGGCACGCACCCCGTCGGGCCCCATCACCCCCGCAAACTGGCGGGCAACCCGCGTCACCCCTTCGTCGACGCTTGCATCCTGCGTAAGCACGAAGGGCACCGACGGCAACCCTTTGCCGTGCGCCCCTGTCTTCTTGAGCCACGCCACCAGTTCCCAGGTGTCTGCCACTGCTCCGCGCGCGACCTCAACAGTGAGCTCGGCCTGCGCTGCGCCGGCTTCGAGAAAACACCGCGTGTCGCAGTCTCCGTGATGATCGCGATCGAGCTGTTGGCGCAACGCGCGCGCGCCGACTGCCGAAATGCCCGGCCGAAGATTCAGCGCCATCACCAGCTCGGTCTCCAATTGCCACTCAAACTTGTCTTCGAACTCTTGCGCCCGAACTGACACCAAAAACTTCGTCTTGCCCGCACCCCTGGGCGCAGCGCTCTTGATGCTTCGTCCGACGGTCGCCTCAGGGACACTGGTCGCAGTGCTTCCGGCCAGCAACAGCCCAAAGCCCGCGACAATGAGAGTCCGCACCAACCCTGAAGGCATTCGCGATCCCCAAAAGCTTACCTGCGTCCCAGCCCCTGTTTCGAGTTCGGTCGGCGTACCCAAAAGTCGCGGCATTCGCGCGGGTTCTAGCAGCGAGTGATCTCGGTGGATAGAAGCCAACGGGTCGATGATTCTCGCGCTCAAGCTTCGACAGCAGAAACTTTCGGTGCGGCCCGCGCCTTTTTCACTTTCTTGGCCGGCACTGCGACAGGCTCTTCCGCAACGGGCTCGACTGCAACCTCTTCGACCTTGGCGACCTTCGCTGCGCGCTTCTTCGGCTTCGCGTTGAGCCCGGACTCCTCGAACGCGCCCGCGACCGGCGCCAGCGCTGCTTCGGCCAACAGTCTCATCTGACGCAATGGAACTTCCAGCTGCGCCGCCGCTTCTCGCAGCGCCTCTGCCAGCGCCGCCGCCTCTGCTTCAGGTACGGGCTCAGCAGTGAAGCCCCCGCGCCACGCGGCGAAGGCCGCGCTGACTTGCTCGAGTACGGGAATCGCGAACTCGAACGCAGGCGTGGCGAACAACCGCTTCGCGTACTGGGTGTTGAGGCGCTTGTCGAAGTCGGTGCAGAACTTCTCGAACTCGGCGAGCTCCGCGCGCCGCAGTGACCCGAACTTCAGCTTCCCGAAAAGCGAGTCGAGCAACGGCATCCGACTGCCGGTGTGAAAGGTGATTCCAGCCTGCAAGCGTTCGACTGCGTCCACCGCGACGTTTTGAAACTCGACCACGTACGACGAACGAACGACTTCCAGCTCGGGCAGCCGCGCGGCTTTCCTCAGCAACTCGGCGTGGGGCGCGCGCACCTGGGCGAGTCGCTCCACCGCCGCCTCGAGCCAACCCTTCTCTTCCGACAACCCGCGAACCTTGCCCAGTCGGGCCTGCGCGGCGGTCAGGCGCTCTTCCAGCACGGAACTGAAGGCGACGGCATCGTAGGACTCGAGGGTCGAGAGCATTCTCGCCACCTACCACTTTGTCGAGCTCCGAATCACCAGCGATCCCTCGGGTGCGCTCAAGAAGATCGCGACGAAGCTCTGAGCATCAAGGGCTTGCTGGGCAGTGGCGATGCACCTGCTCGACACTCACAAAGCCGCGTTTCTCGAGATTCTTCAATCCCTCACATTTCTCCGACAGCGTCGCCACGCGCTTGTCAGCGATAAAATCGTCGACGATCGTGCTCGCGCGTTCGATGGTGTCACCCATTCGAATTCCGGCCGGCGCGGCATCGAAAGTCATGAACTTCGGGGCCTGCGACGCGACATCGTAGGGCGTCCATTCGGGCAAGGTCGGGTTGAGGCCTTTGGTTCCGGGTTTGCCGGTGCGCGCGAACTGCCCCCAATAGCCCATCATCGCGTTCGACAGAGTCTCACGCTCGGCCAGGGTGTCTTCACCGAGGAAGCTGCCCAGCTGCCCGTCAAAATGTCCGTGAGCGAACTGAATTTCCATTCCATGCGTGGCGCCGAGCATCTTCGACAAGTCGGTTCCAAACACCCGCGGCAGCTTCGCCCAGTCGAACCGGTAGGCGTAGACCTCGGTGGCTCCTGAGCTTCGCATTGCCTCGGCGACATCATCAATCACCCACGCCTTCCACAGCCGGCTCATCGTCTCGGCGTTCGATTCATAATTCGCCTCGTCACGCATTCGCGGCAGCAGGCCGAAGAGCTTCCAGGTGAACTTCTGATCGAAGAACATGAAAAGCTTGGCTTCGTCGCGGTTGGTGCCAACCATCACCGGGACCCGATTCCAACCATCTGCCTGGGCGAATACTTCGATCCACTTCTTGCGCGGCTGAACTGCGCCATCGGGAATCACCAGCGGCATGTCGAGCATCCGCAGGCTGCGGCCACCGCTGACTTGAAGGTACGCCCGGATAAGGTCCCCTGCGCTCTTGCTGCGCAGATATTCGGCGGTCTTGCTCGGCCCCATCGCCTGAAGCTGTTGCTTGGCCGCCGCGCGGTCGATGGCGATTCCATCGCGCACCATCAGGCGCGCGACGGCTTCGTTTGAGCTGTTCTGGTGGCCCGGCGCCTGTGGGTCATCGCTGAAGTTCTCGGCCTTGGTCAGCGTGGCGGTGGACAACAGCGGGCTCTGAGCGATGGCCCGGTGAAAGAGCCCCTTGGCTAAAGGCGAAACCAGCAGGGAATAAACGTTTTGACCGCCGGCAGACTCTCCGAAGATGGTGACGTTGTTCGGGTTGCCACCGAATGCGGCGGCGTTGTCGCGCACCCACTCGAGCGCGAGAATGAGATCGAGCGTGCCGTAGTTGCCTGAATTGTCGAGCACGTCGGTGCTGCCCTCGCGAAGGGCCGCATTTCGAAACCACCCCAGTGGCCCAAGCCGATAGTGAACCGAGACTGCCAGCACCTGCTGCCCTGTTGCCAGGTGTCCAAGGTCGTAGCCGGACGCGCTGCCGAGGCTGTTGCCGCCGCCGTGAATCCAAACCATCACCGGAAGCCGATCTTCTGCTTGCGGCAACTTGGCTGCGTCGAACACCGGCGCCCAGACGTTCAAATACAAACAGTTCTCGGAACCCACCACGTCGTCTTCGGGCTTCTCGTCGGCGACTAACATCGTCGCCGGCTGCACGCACGCGCGCTCGAATTTGGTCGCCGCGCGTGGGGTCTTCCACGCCACAGGCGGGTGCGGCGCACGCCACCGCAGCGGCCCTACCGGAGGAGCAGCAAACGGAATTCCGAGCCAAGCGTGACTGTCGTAACGACCGGGGCCGCCGATCACTTGGCCGCTGGTGGTGGCCCGCAGCGTGGCATCGCTGGTTTCGGCAATCGACCATGCGGGGCGCACTGAGCTGCAGCTGGTTGTCCAAAGGCATACGCTGGCGAAGAACGCAGTTCGAATCATCGCAGCGTCATAGCCTCGCGGCTATTTGAAGTCGCCCGTCGACCACATGAACCCATCGGGCATCAGCGACGCGGCGTACGGGTCGACTTCGCCAAAGGCGTCGACCGGAAAAAGACTGACCTCGCGCGGCAGCGCGGGCGTCTTTGGCAGCAGTCGGTAGGGCACTTTTCCCTTCGCGGTCGACAGATCCGCCCGCTCGATCTTCCTCACAATCGGCTGGGCGGCAGGGTCGACTTCGCGCAATCGAAAGCCGGTCGCGAGCGCGGCCTTCAGCGACTCTTCGGCTTTCGAAGCATCACCGGACTTCAGGTGCACCAGCGCCAAGTCGTAGTGCGCTCGTCCACGCATTCGCCATTGCGACGGGCGCGTTGCTCGGGTCAGCGCTTCTTCGTAGAATGGCTTGGCCGCTTCGATTTCTCCCTTTCGGAAGCTCGCCCAGCCCAGCCGCAAGAATACCTCGGCGCTGGCATCGGGCAGCGCGCGCGCAGCTGCTCGAGGACCCCCACCGCTTCGTCCCATTGATTGGCGTCGATCAGACAGCTGGCCAGCTGAAGCTTCGCGTCGCGGCTGGTCGGATGTGCGGCGATCACTTCCGTCGCGAGCGCGATCGCCTCGGCGTGTCTGCCTTGGCGCGCCAGCGACCGCGCCAGCCGCGTTCGGATGAAAGGATCGCCTGGCACCAGCTCGGAATACGTCTGCCAGGCAGTTCCTGCCTTCTGATGTTCGCCCAGGGTGTCGAGCAGCTCGGCCAGATAGCCGCGCGCAAGCAGGAAACCCGGCTGGCTGGCGATCGCGTCGCGCAGCACCTGCTCTCCGGCCGCGCCCGATTCGTAGCGGGTCACCAACCAGAAGCGCGCTTGCCACGCGAGCGGTTGCATCGCGTCGGCCGTTCCGACGAGGCTCAGCGCCTTCGCCGCAAGGGTGTCGTCTCCGAGAATCGCGAATGCGAGCGCCAGGCCCGCCTGCGCGCCCGAAAACCCGGGGTCTCCTTTCGCTGCTTCTTCGCACGCCCCCACGGCTGCGCGCAGCTCGGCTTCGTCAAGCACCGTCGGGTTTTCAATTCCCGCGGGTTGACGTGTCAACGTGCCGTAGCAGCGCGCAAAGGCGCGCATCGCAGGATCCGAAAGCGTCGAAGGCGGCACGTCTTGCAGCACCAGCGGCTTCTTGTCGGTCACCGCGACCTTGAACAGCGCGGCCGCCAGCGCGTCGCCACCCTCTTCAATCGCCGTCACCGTCGCGTCGTTCAAGTCGAGCTTCTGGGATACCTTCTGTCCTTTTTTGCCAACCATCAATGCGGTCGCGGTCAGTACGAAGCCTTTCCCTTCGCTGACGAGCTGGCCGAACAGATAGCCATCGGCTCCCAAACGCTTGGCGACACGGGCGGCGTCGTCCGAAGTCTGCAATTGATCAACCTTCAGCCCTTCGCCAGCCGTCATCCCCAAAACCTGCTTGATGTGCGGAAGCGCGAAGCGGCCCGTCGCGAGCAACTGCCCATACGCGCGCGCTTGAAGCAGCATCGCGTATTCGCGCGCGGTCGCGTCGCTGGTCGCGGGCGGCAATACCAACAACACCGGAAGCCGAAC
>JANOHG010000513.1:0-1659 GCA_031406375.1 Archangiaceae bacterium
GCTGATCCTCGGTGCGGTGGCGATTCGGATGGCGAAATCGAGCGGCCGCGTGCGGCAGCGCTTCAACTCGGCCGGCGTGCTGATGGGGCTGGGGATGCTCGAGCTGATGGCGGGCTTGGTGCTGTTGCATGGCGGCGAAGCCCGCGAGGCGATCGTCGCGCTGGGGGCGATCGCGATTGCACTCTGGGCGCTGGCCGGGCGGATCTCGGAAGACGACGACCCAATCTCGGCCGCGTTTGCAGGGGTGCTGTTGCCGCTTGGTTTTGTCGCGGTTCGTCGGCTCGCTTTTGGAGCTGGCCCCGACGTCGTCGAGACGCTCGCGGCGCTCGTCGCCGGGGCGGGCGTCGGTGGCCTCGCGCGCTGGCTCGACGACAGTGCGCGGAAGCGGTCGGCGTTGGTCGCGCGCTCGTACGCGTTCTGGTGGCCGTTGGCGGGGTTGGTCGCCGCTCCGTGGAACACCCCGTGGACTTTGTGCCTGCTGCTGCTCGCGCAGTCGGCACATTTCGCCGTCGTTGCCCGCGCGGGCGCGATGAAGCGCAGCGCGGCCACGTTGTCGACGGCCGCGTTCAACGGCGCGATGATTTGCGGCTTCATCGCATCAGGAGCAGGCAGTGCCGAGTACCTGTTGATCCCGTTTGGGCTTTCGCTGCTGATGTTGCTGAAGGTCTTCGAGAAGGAGCTCGCCGAAGAAACGCGGGTGAAGCTGCGGGCGGTTGCGGTCACCGTCGTCTACGGCGCGGCCGCGTTTCGTCCGCTCACCTTTGACACCACCGGTGCGCTCTGGCTGTGCGTCGCGCTGTGCGTATCCGGCGTGGTGCTGGGAATCATGCTCAGAATTCGCAGCTACGTGTACTTGGGCACCGCATTCATGGTGACCACCATCGTCGCCAACCTGGTGCGTTACGGCGTACGCGAGCCGCGAATCGGAGCGCTGTTTCTCTCAGGACTTGGCCTCGCGGTCGTTGGCTTCATGGTGCTGGTGACGACGAAGCGCAGCGAGCTCCTCGAACGGTACCAGCGCGCCAGAGTGTGGTTGCAAAGCTGGGAAGGGTGATTCTTTCGGGCGCCAAGGACAGCGACCTCGCATAAGGTTCGGTTGCTGGGAGGCCACTGATGAATCTCTTCGTTTCCTCGTTGCTCGCGTTGGCGTTGTTGGATCCCGATGTTGGGCCGCCTTCGGGCTCGACCGGCACTGGGAAAGCGGTTCCCACCGCACAACCTGGCGCGATGGTCGCGTACCCCGAAGGGATGTCGACCCCCGAGTCTGTGCTCTATGACGCCGCGAACGACGTCTACCTCGTCTCGAACATCAACGGGTCTCCCCTGGCGAAGGACAACAACGGCTACATCGCCGTGCTGAAGCCCGACGACAAGACCGTGTCGGCCACCCGATTCGTCGAAGGTGGAAAGAACAAAGTCACGCTCAACGCGCCGAAGGGAATGGCGATCGCGAACGGGGTGCTCTACGTCGCCGACATCGACACCGTTCGGATGTTTGATCGCAAGACTGGAAAACCGAAAGGCGAGCTGACTGTGGCGGGGGCGACGTTTCTGAATGACATGGCCACCGGACCCGACGGCACCACCGTTTACGTCACCGACTCGGGGTTGAAGCAGGGCGCGAAGGACTTCGAGCCCTCGGGCTCGGATGGCATCTAC
>JANOHG010000534.1:0-5961 GCA_031406375.1 Archangiaceae bacterium
CTCCGTGAGTGGTGAGAGAGGGAGTCGAACCCTCGACCCCAGGATTATGAGACCTGTGCTCTAGCCAGCTGAGCTACCTCACCGATGGAACCGCTCCTTCTACTTCGAACTGCGACTGGTGCTGCGGACAACCCACTTCCAACCCCCGACCATCACTGCACCACCTGAAGCGGATTATGAGACCGCCGCTCTAACCAGTTGAGCTACCTGGCCTTCGTTTTTCGCGCTTCTTGCCGCCTTCCCGTATCCCCTGCTCAAGCGGCACGGCGCTATACCAGAATACTCGCTTGCTACAACGACCGATGCGGCCCGCTAGAACGGATCCGGCGAGAATGCGATCGCCGCCGTAAGGGCCAGCGACTCCCTTTGAAACTCAAAGACTCGCGTCCAAGCGCAACCGCGCGACTCCGATTGGCCCCATCGAACCACCGGTGGCCGTCGTAAAAGCGTCGCCGGGAAGCAGCAGCCCACTTTCGAAGGTCAGGCTGATCAACAACGCGTCGAAAGGCTTCCAGCGAATCTGTGCGCCGAAGTCGAGCTCGGTACCGAGGATGCTTCCTGGTGATCCCGCCAGGTAGTTGATCGCAGTGCCCCCACCCAGAGCGCTGTTGAAGGGATCCGTGAGGCGCGCGGTCGAGAACGCGAAGAGAGGACCACCATACAAATCGAACCACTCGCGAATGCCGTAGCGGAGGCGAGGAAACACGTACCACGCCGAGGTGACCGCGCCTCCGGTTGGTGCCAGTTCAACCCCTTCAGGAGGCATGCCCATTGAGTTTGGATCTGCAGCGCGCGTCGCCGATCGTGCCGACTGCCATCCCAACACCTCGTCGAACAACACCAGCCCCACTTTGTAGTCGCGATTAAAACGGAAGTTGTCGCTCCGTTCGTCGTTTGGGTTGTGGTCCCCCGACGCATACCCCCAATCGAGGTACACCTGGGTCCGGCCAGATCGGTACGACAACTTCGCCGCAGCGCCCAGCTGCCGCACTGTGTGCACCGGAACGCTGACAGTTCGCCCCTGCGTGGTCGTGCCGGTGATGCCCGCGATCTCGAAGCCGACGTTGAGCGCTCGAGACGGCGTTCGGGCGAACTGCCACTTCCCGGCGAAATCAATCACCACCACGTCGGTGGCGCGCGCGTTGTCGGTTACCCCCCTCGCCCGCTGGCGACGGTAGACCGCATAGAGGCCCAGGTTGCGATCCGCGTCGACGTTGATCCGCAAGCCGAACACAGCCTGAAGCGCATCGTCTCCCCGGGACAACTGCGCCGTGTCGTCGCGTACGACGAGGTCCGCGGCCACAACCGGCTCGACCCCACGGAAGATGCCGCCCAACTTGAACAGCGGTCGGCCCGCGATCATCGCGCGATAGGTGAGGCTGCCAAAGTGTTGCTGCCCGAACTCACCCGCTTCGGAATCCCGCCCGCCGCCATTGGCCAGAATCCCCAGGCCCCATTGCGACAGCTGTTGGCCGACGCGGAACACGCCCGCCTTCCACTTGTATTCGACGTAAAGCTGACGCAACTCGAGTGGGCTGAACGCGGGGTGGGGCGTGCGCGACGCGAAAACTCCGTCGGGAGGAAGCCCGAAGATCGCTCCGACAGCGGTGTCGGCTTCCGCTGCAAACCCAAACCCGCCCCAGTGCACCTCGGGGTTGACGCGCAGCCTTGTCTCAAAGGGGTTGTTGACGACCTTCGTCCCGACTTCATCGGCGGGGAACGTCGACATGCGCTGGTACGAAACGCGAACCGACGCGCCGATTCGGCCGGACACTTCATCGTCGATCAACACCGAACCTGCGTCGGCGGAATGCAGCAGCACTTCAGCGAGCACCGGCGCGGCACCAGATTCGGCGGTGGCATCGGACCACGGCCCGCCGTCGTTGATCCCAATCTCACGCACCAACTCAGAGGGGTCATCCGCACCAGCGGGATTTGATGGCCGAGGTGGTACGACTGCCCCCGCGTCGGACTGCTGGGCGAAGCCGCTTCTGGCGACCAACAGCAGCAACAGCCACGACAAACGCAATGCCTGCATCGCGGGCGTTTCTCCTTTAACGAGAAAAGGGGTGCGTGGGGGAAACGGCGCGGCCGGATACCATGCTTGACGGAAGCTTCGCCACTCTCATAAGAGGCCCGCGCCACCTTGAAGATGCTTTCTTCCGATGGGTGGTTGCAGCGACGGGTTGGCCATTCAGGTCAAACCGTCTTCCCGCTCTCGAACGCGTTGTTCGCGGGCAATCCCATGGGGAGAAAACATATGGCAGAAGCAGCAACCAGTACCGTGGGCAAGAAAATGCTCCGCGAGTACGAGACGGTTTTTCTCATCAAGCCAGACGTCACCGATGACAACGTCGACAAGCTCAAAGAGCGCGTCCGCGGAATCGTCAACCGGGACGGCGGCAAGCTCATCCGCTTCACGATCTGGGGCAAGAAGAAGACGATGTACCCGATCGCCAACCAGCCCCGTGCGGTGTACGTGCACGCCAGCTACCTTGGGCCATCGGGCCTGGTGGCGGAAGTCGAGCGCAACCTCCACAACATCGACGAGGTGAGTCGCTGGATGTCCAAGCGTTTGAAGGGCGAGGTCGACGCTGAGACGCGCCCGGTGCTCGAAGACGTGAAGCTCGCAGGCGATGTCGACGACAACAAGCCTTTGGGTGGTGCAGAGCGTGATTCGTTCCGCGGCGACGACGGTGGGTTTGACGGCGGATTCGACGACCAGGGAGACGAGTAACCATGCGCGAGAGAACTGAAAGCAAGAGCGGCGGCCGCGGTGGCGACAAGGAAGCCCGGGGAGAAGGAAAAGACGACGACAAGGGTGGGGGTCGCGCTTTTGGCCGACGCAAGGTCTGCCGTTATTGCGCCGACAAGAATGCCAAGGTCGACTTCAAAGATCAGCCTGCGTTGAAATACTTCGTCACTGAGCGCGGCAAGATCATTCCCCGCCGCATTTCTGGCAATTGCGCCAAGCACCAGCGTCAGGTCGCCAAGTCGATCAAGCAGGCGCGCGGCCTCGCCCTCATTCCCTACCTGGTTCTCCAGGGTTAAAGAGGACACGCCATGAAGCTCATTCTGCGAGAAGACGTTTACAACCTGGGCAAGTCCGGCGAGCTGGTCGCCGTCAAAGACGGCTATGCCCGCAACTACCTGCTGCCCCGCAACCTGGCGATGCTGGCCAACGCGACCAACGTGCGTCAACTCGACCACGAGAAGCAGGTCATCGAGCTGCGCCAGCAAAAGATGAAGGGCGGCGCGGTCGAGCAAGCCAAGAAGCTCGAGGCCGTCACGGTGAAGATCTCACGCAAGGTCGGAGAACAGAACAAGCTGTTCGGCTCCGTCACCGCGCTCGACATCGCTGAAGGTCTCTTTGCTGTTGGCCACAAAATCGATCGCCGTCTGATTCACATGCCCGAGCCAATTCGCGCGGTGGGTCAGTTCGAAGTCGAAGTTCGCCTGCATCGGGAAGTGGTCGCGAAGATCAAGGTCGAAGTCGTCGGCGAAGCTGCCTGACAATCGTTCGTTCCTGGCGAAGATGTTACAAACTGAACGCTCCCTGCCAAGCGCAGTGGAGCGTTCATCTTTTTTTGTCGCCTTCAACGCAAGGGGCCTGATTGCTTCAACCCGTAACCCGACAGTTTGAAGACCTTGCGGCCGAGCGCGCGGTGCTCGGCGCGATTGTCGGCAACAATGACGTCTTCTCGAACGTCGCCGAGATCGTGTCTGCCGACGATTTCGCGCATCAGGGCCATGGGCAAATATTTGCCGCGATGCTGGCGCTCGACAATCGGCAGCAGCGCGTCGACCCGCTGACCCTCGCCGAAGAGCTCAAAGAGAAGGGCCACCTCGGCTCGGCAGGAGGCACCGCTTACCTCGCGCAGCTCGATCAAGCGGTGCCCTTCGGCCACAACGCGGTCGAGTACGCGCAGATCATCAAGGATCGCGCGGTGCGACGAAGCCTGGCCGCGGTGGGCCGAGAAATCCTCGAGCTGGCGTCACAAGAGACTGGCCGAGTCGAAGAGCTGCTCGACGAGTCCGAACGAAAGGTCTTCAACATCGCCGAGAAGAAGCGGGTCGGAGATCTGATCGCGATGGGCGAGCTGATGGAGCCGGCGCTCACTCTGCTCGACAAGATGAAGGCCAGCGCCAGCGGCATCACGGGTCTATCGACGGGATTCGTCGATCTCGATCAGCAGCTGACTGGGTTGCACCCCGGAGAACTGATCATTCTCGCCGCCCGACCTGGCGTCGGAAAAACGTCGCTGGCGATGAACATCGCGCTCCACGCCGCGCGCAAAGAAGGCAAAGCGGTGGGTGTCTTCTCGCTCGAGATGCCTTCGGTGCAGCTGGTGACGCGCTTGCTGGCGACGGCTGCGCGGGTCGACATGAAGAAGCTGCGCGGCGGCCGACTCTCGCAGATAGACATGGAAAAAATCACCGAGACGGCGAACGAGCTCTTCAACCTCAAGCTCTTCATCGATGACTCGGGCGCGTTGTCGTCGTTCGATCTGAGAGCGAAGGCGCGCCGCCTGAAGGCGAAAGAGCCTGACCTCGGATTGCTGGTGATCGACTACCTGCAGCTGATGCACCAGAAAGGAAAGGTTGAAAGCCGGCAGCTCGAAGTGTCGGAAATCAGCCGCGCGCTCAAACAGTTGGCCAAAGAGCTGAACCTGCCGGTGATCGCGCTTTCACAGCTGAACCGGAAAGTCGAAGAGCGAAAGGGAGGCAAGCCGATGCTCTCGGATCTTCGAGAGTCGGGAGCGATCGAGCAAGACGCCGACGTGGTGATGTTCATCCACCGCGACGATGAAGGGGAAGACGGCGAAGGAGGCGGCGGCAGCAGCTTCAAGACGACGATTCCCGTCGAGCTGATCATCGCCAAGCAGCGCAACGGGCCAATTGGCAGCGTCGATTTGCTCTTTCTTTCCGAATACACGCGATTCGAGAGCAAAGCGCGGGGGGACTACGCATGAAAACCGCTGCAGCAGAACGACACATTCTGGTGGTGGATGACGACGAGCACACCCGCGGATTGCTCAAGGATCTCTGCGAAGGACGTGGGTATCGCGTCACGATGGCGGAAAATGGCAATGTCGCTCTCGAACGAATCGCTGACGCCCGGCCTGATCTGGTGTTGCTCGATTTGATGATGCCGCAGCGCGACGGCTTCTCGGTGTTGCGCACGGTGCGAGACAACACCGCCTGGGCCGATCTGCCGATCATCGTGCTGACTGCGATGGGCGACATGGACGGCAAGATCAAAGGAATGGAACTGGGCGCGGACGACTACGTCACCAAACCGTTCAAGGTGGTCGAGCTGCACACCCGAATCAACTCGGCCCTGATGGTGCGCGACTACCGCCGACGGCTGATGGCCGCCGAGGAAGAGCTCGCGCACCTTCGAGCGCTCGACCCGCTCACGGGCGCGGGCACGTATTCGCAGCTGAAGGCGAGCCTCGACGGCGAGCTGGCGCGCAGCCGCCGCTATGGACGACCTGCCTCCGCGCTGTTGTTCGGCTTCGATGACTTTCAGGCGTTTCGCGCCTCGATGGGACGCGACGGTTGCGACAGGTTTCTTGCGCTGATCGCGCAAGAGATCCGCAACACCCTGCGCGGGGCTGATCGGCTGTTCCGGATCGACAGCGATGCTTTCGTCGTGCTGCTTCCCGAGACCGATCTGGCGGGCGCAAAAGTGGCGGCTGATCGGATGCTGCAGATCGTGCAGGGCCTCAAACCCGAAGGGCGAATTGGCGCCGTAGATCCCCGGGTGCGATTCGGCGGGGCGGTGTTTCCGTCGGATCAGGTTCGCACCAGCGAGGATCTGCTTAGGGAAGCGAACCGCAACTATCGCGCGCTCGTCGAGAAGGGCGCGCTGTGCGTCTTCTCGGTTCCCCCGACACCCTAGATAAGCAACCCGGAACGTGGGTGGTCGATGGGTTGGCGACCCAAGTTCCGCGAAGC
>JANOHG010000455.1:0-3559 GCA_031406375.1 Archangiaceae bacterium
GGTTCACGCAGCGCTGGGCGGGCTTGGGTTCACGGTGCCGCGTCGGGTGCTCGTCAACATGGGCGATCGGGTCGGGCAGCTCATGGGGGCTGGTGAAGATCCGCTGCTGGCCGAAGGTTGGCGTACCGTCGACGAGGTCGATCAGCTGGCAGAACTCAGTCTTTCGAATGAGATCGCTCGATCGCCGCTTGTCGAATTGGATGCCCGTGGGGTGACCGTCGCGCGTCGCCCAACCGGGCCGCAACCGGTTTCTGTCTTGTTGGTGGGTGACTCGATGATCGCCGGCAGTCTGGGTGCGGCGATTTCGGGGGGCCTTAGCCGCGATGCCAGGCTGCGCGTGGTCCGGGCATTTCAGACGGCCACCGGGCTCTCGCGACCTGATGTCTATGATTGGATGAAGGTGTTGCCGCCGCTGCTCGAACGCGAACGGCCGCAGCTCGTCATTTGCTCGCTGGGTGCAAATGACGCTACCCCCATTCGCGACGGCGATCTCGGCTTCGCCTTCGGCGAGGCGGGGTGGCGGGCCGCGTACGCCGCGCGGGTGGCACAGATGATGCGGGTGCTCAGCGGCAACGGCGCTCGGGTGCTTTGGCTGGGTTTGCCGCCGATGCGATCAGCGAAGTTCTCGTCGCACGCGCAGTACCTCAACGCGATCGTCGCGCAGACGGCGAAGACGGTACCGCGCGTCGAGTTTCTCGAATTGCGAATGCTGGTGTCGGATCGCACCGGCGAGTACGCGACCTTCGTCACCGGCGGCGATGGGCGACTCATTCGATACCGACTCGATGACGGCGTTCATTACTCACCCGCCGGCGCGCGCGCCATCAGCCGTTGGGTGGTCGATTGGATCTACGAGCGTTACCGCGCCCTGCCGAAGTAAGCGTTCAGGGAGGCGCGAGTCGAAGCTGCGGCTGGGGCGCGTTGTCGAACCAGCGCGGCAGCAAGATCGCGGTGACGAAGTAGCCCGTTCCGCGAGGCACCACCGTCACGACGGTGCAGTCGGCGCGCTGCGAAGACGAAGCCTCGACGACCTCGCAGCGCCAACCTCGAGCTGGGCGCGCATGGGTGACCACGGTCTGAAGGTAGGCCTCGTGGTACAGCAGCTCACCCACGACCTGATTGATGCTCGCCGTCGCGCCCTCAGCGATGGTGGGAATGACAAGCCCCTGAACCGGTGCGACCAGCCGTTTTTCGACTCCGGCTGGGGTCCGAATCACCGCGACGAGCTCGCCTTTCTTCACCCGCTGCTCCGCTTCCACTTTCCACGCGACGATTCCGGCGGCGGTTGCTGCCACCTCGCCCATCTTCACCCGCGCGCGACGCGAGATCGAAGACACCAGCCACAAGGCTTGGGCGTCATCGATCATCGCCGCTTCGACCCTGCCGGCTTGCTCAATCCCGGCGTCGACCATCGCGGCTTCGGCCCTGCCGGCTTGCTCAATCCCGGCGTCGACCGTCGCGGCTTCGACCCAACCTTCTTGCTCGGGCCCGGCGTCGACCGTCACTTCGTTGACCACCGCCATCTTCTCGACCCCTGCATCGACAATCGCCGGTTCGACTCGAGCCGATGGATTCATTCCCGAGTCGATCTGCGCCAGGGCTCTTTGGGTGCCCGCGTCGATTTCGGCTTGCGCGCCGCCCGCGTCTGCAACCAGAGGCGGTCTAGGCACGGCAACCACCGGCAGCGTGGGCAGGGGAATCGGGCGCGGGATGAACGCCCAACCCAGGGCCGCGAGGACGATCAGCCCCGCTGCCGCCAAAAGAATCAGCGTTCGTCGACGGGGTCGCTGCGGCGCGTGCGCGATCCGAATCGGAATCGGAATCTTGAGCGGCGCATCTGCGACTGGAGCGTCGTCCAACGACAGCTCATCGAACTGCTCGATCGCGACATCGGTCGACGCTGGCACGGCTGGCAGGGGCGGTTGCGAAGGCGCCGGCGGTGCCGCACTTCGCTGTTTGGCCTGCGCGAGCATCTCGACTGCCTCGGAGTTCTCGGGGTCCTGCACCAGCATCGCTTCGAAATAGGCAACGCTCTCGAGGTAGCGGCCCTGGCGATACATGCGCAGCCCGCTCTGGAACAGCGCCCGTACCCCTTCGTCCCACTCTTTGCGCGCGGGCCATGGCGATGTCCCGCGTGGACCGGGCAGGGTACCTGCAGGCGCAAGAAAGCCGTATCGACTGAGCTCCCGAATGAACAAGACCAGGCTTTCGAACGTGACTGGGATGCCGATTCGGTGGGCCGCTTCGACGACTTCCGCGTGGGGCCTTTGGCCGTCGAGCATCCGTGCAAGTGAGAGCTCGAAATCGTAGAGCTGAAAGGTTTTCCCCGTCGCCGGATCAAGCACCTGTACAAGCGAAGAAGCCGACTTGGTGCCCACCTTCAGTGTCGATCGAAGACATGGCACAGGGTCGTTGCGGGACGGGCCGCCCACGGCCTTCGCAGTGGCGCCTCGTTCAACGCTTGGCGTTGCACCAACGGCGCGCAAGTCGCTTGTGACGGCCAGAGGTGGCGGAGGACGGGGAGCGGGCTCGGCAGCCGCAACGGCAGGTTGCCCGACCGCCGGAGCCTCGGGTGCTTGCGACGAAGGCTCAAGCAGCCCAAGCGCCCGGTACCGTTCGCTAACGGTCGCCAACTTCGGATCGTTGGCATCCACGCCGCGCTTGGCTGCGACCTCGAGAAACATCGCATCCTCGCTCGAAAGCTCGAGGGCATCGCCCGTTCTCGAGTAGACGACGCTCACTTTACCTGCGAGCGCACGAACCACCGCGAAACCGGGTTTGAGGATGAAGAGCGTCACAGCTTTGGAAAGGATGATAGTCGGCGAGCGCGCTGCGCCATAGGATTCAGCCACCCGTGCCCAGCTTGAACATCATGTTGATGATGGTGATTTCCGACTTGAACCGGCGCACGGCCGACGGTTCGGTCAAAGTGACGTCTGTGCCAGAGGGTTGCTCGCGGGCGCTTCATGTCGTTCGAGGCTGCCTGGTCAATTCGGAAAGCACGGTTGTCTCCGAGCGGCTGGGTGACGTGCTTGCGAGCGAAGGAAAACTGGATCCCGCGTTGATCGAGCCGGTGGCGAACGAAGCGCGCAAGCGTGGCACTCTGCTGGGTCATCAGTTGATCGCCGACGGCCTGTTGACACCGACAGCCCTCGCGAGCGCGCTCGATCGCCAGGCGCGGCTGCGGTTGCAAAACGCGATGGCCGCTTCTGGCTCTGTGCGGCTGATGGCAACCAAAGCCATCGAGCCGATTGTCAGGGTGCCACTGGGAACCGCTGTCGCGGTGGCGATGCGCGAACGGAACAAGGTGGCGCCGATTCGCGATCTGATCGCCGCACGACAGACGCCGATCGCTCTCGATCTGAACAGCGAGGTCTTCATGCGCCTTGAGCTGGGCCCCACTGAGCTGAGGATTTGCCGAGCACTTTCTTCAGGTCAGACGTTCGACGAAGTCATCGCCGGAGCAACGTCGCCCGACAGCGCGGTGCGACTGATCGGAGTGTTGGTTTCCCTTGGGCTTTGGTCGTGACGCATAATCACCTTCAGCGGGCTGGACCCG
>JANOHG010000561.1:0-2535 GCA_031406375.1 Archangiaceae bacterium
AAGTGACGCTGATCTTCTGCGTCCTCCTCGTGCTCTTCGCCGAGATGCTCAACAGCGCACTCGAGCAATTGGTCGATCTGGCGATCCAGCAGTTCGACGAGAAGGCACGTCTGACGAAAGACGCCGCCGCAGGCGGAGTGCTGGTGCTAGCGATAGGAACCACGGTGATCTTCGCGGCGGTCCTGGTCCACAACGCCGACACTGTTCTGCTCCAACTCGATGCGGTGCAGCGTCAGGTCACCTTCGGGACCCCGATAGCCATCTGCGCGGGCGTGTTGATGCACGAGAAGAAACGCCCGGCTGTCATCGACGTGCTCGTTTTCCTCACATCGCTTGTTCTGCTGGCGATCACCATCAGCTGGAGCTACAGCCTGGTGTTCTCAAGCATGACTTTCGGAATGCTGGTGGTGGCAGGGGCAGCGGCGCGAATGCGCCAGCGCGACCGAAACTCGAAGCAGCCCGCCCGCCCGCCCGCCGCTGACCGCTGACCGCTGACCGCTGACCGCTGACCGCTGACCGCTGACCGCTGACAAAAAAAAACCCGGCACCAGGCCGGGTTCCTACCGCTCCCATCAGACCAAGCACCAGAGCCAGTCCGGAACTCGTCACGCCCGTGGGCTTACTTCGTGATCAGTGCCGAATCTCGGTCGGCTTGTCTTCAGTTGCCTTTGGGGCCGCTTCTTTCAAATCGTTGGTTACCAGGTCAATCAGCTCGGTCGCGATGTCGAGGATCTGATTGGGAGTGTAGTTGCCGGCTCGCAACTGGGTGAAGAACGTGCGCGCCAGAATCTTGGTACCCTTCTTGTCTGTGCTCATGATCGTCCCGGGTGTTGGTAACATTTCGAGATCGACATAAGCAGCCGACATGCCACGGCTGGCCGTATTTCAAGTCATTGATCTACCGGGTGTTATTTTTTCTCGGTGCCAACACTGCGTAACTGACTACGCACCTTCCGGGCGGGCCGAGTTTCAGGGTGCGAAGCGCGCTATCCACCCTTCGAAGGTGATTCGGTCGTTATAAGGGGTGCCCCTTGGCATTCAGAATCAACAACCTTGGCCTTTGGCTCGATGAGCCAAACAGCCTGCTTTCTTCCCGTGCAGCCGAGAAGCTCGGCGTCACAACGGCCGACCTCGCGTCAGTGCGCGTGGTCCGACAGGTTCTCGACGCCCGCAAGAAAAACAGTCCGCGCTACATCTACACCGTCGAAGTTGAGCTTGCGCCTGGAAGGCAACCGAAGAGTCTGCCGCCAGACGTCGCCACCGTCGAAGAAAAGCCGCCTGAGCTGCCACATGTGACGAGGCAGCCTGATCAGCGTCCGATCATCATCGGCACTGGCCCCGCGGGGTTGTTCTGCGCGTTGGCGCTGATCGAGCGTGGGGTGAAGAGCATCCTGCTCGAGCGCGGCACCGACGTCGTTCAGCGTCGAAAAGACGTCGCGAAACTTATGCGCGACGGAACGTTGATGGAAGAGAGCAACATGAACTTCGGAGAAGGCGGCGCAGGCGCCTACACCGATGGGAAGCTGTCTACCCGCATCAACCACCCGCACGTTCGAAAGGTGATCGTGACGTTCGCGAAGTTCGGCGCGCCCGATCGCATTCTGATCGAAGGCAAACCGCACATCGGATCTGACCTGCTTCCTTTCGCGGTTGAGAAGTTGCGGCGAGAGCTTGTCGAGCGTGGCTGTGAAGTGCGCTTCGGCACCCGCGTTGAAGACCTGCTGTACGACGGCGATCGAGTCATCGGAGTCAGACTTCACGACAACTCACAGCTGCACAGCGACCGCGTTGTTCTGGTGGTTGGCAATTCAGCGCGCGAACTGTACGAACGCTTCGCCGCGGACGGCCGCGTGTTTGTCGAGGCCAAGCCATTTGCACTCGGTTTTCGCGCCGAGCACCCCCAGGCGATGATCAACGCGATTCAGTACGGCGATCGTGCTGCGAAGAATTCGAAGCTGCCTCCTGCAGATTACAAGCTGGCCGAGAATCTGGAAGTGGCGGGCGAGGTGCGGGGCGTCTATTCGTTCTGCATGTGTCCAGGTGGAATCGTGGTGCCCACTCCGACCGAAGATGGGTACCAATGCACCAACGGAATGAGCAACTCGCACCGCAATGCCAAATACGCCAACGCGGGCATCGTTGTCTCAGTCTCCGTCGATGACTTCGCGCGCGAAGGATTCACAGGACCGCTCGCCGGCCTCGAGTTTCAACGGCACTGGGAAAAGAAAGCGTACGAGTTGGGAGGCGGAAAGTTCTTTGCCCCGGCACAGACGATTCCCGACTACCTCGCAGGCACCCTGAAGAAGAAGCCGGGTGGGACCACCTACCGTCCCGGGTTGGCCCACGCAGATCTGAATCGGTTGTTTCCCGTCACCATCACCCAATCACTCAAAGCCGCGCTCAAAGGTTTCGAGAAGAAGATGCGCGGATTCACCGGGGAAGACGGAATTCTCATCGGGGTTGAATCCCGAACCAGCGCACCGCTGCGAATAACCAGGAACGAGAAGCTGCAGTCGGTGTCGATGAAGGGGCTGT
>JANOHG010000579.1:0-5404 GCA_031406375.1 Archangiaceae bacterium
TGTGCTGATGTTCGAATACGAAGGATTGTTCTTGATGTATTCCTTCATGTCGGTGCCGGTGATGTAGTCATTGACCGAGGTCTCACCGAGCAACAAGTCGATGGTGTCGAGCACTTGACGGCCGTAGAGATCGATGCCCCACAAATACGTGTTCGCGTTGGCCGAGATGATTTCCCCCGTCTCTGGATCTGCCGACGACGGGCCATAGCCCAGCAACCCATTCGCCACCGGCTCGGCAACGGTGTTCATGAAGTTGTAGCGAAGGTCACCAAACTTTGGCGAAAAGCCTGCCTTTCCGCACGCGCCGTCTGTTTTGACGGGGTTGTCGCAAAGATGGAACGCCTGCGACGCGGGGTCGTTCAGATCAACCGGCTTCTCTTGAGCTGCAGCCACCGCACGACGAAACGCTTTATCCCAGCCCTTCTCGAGTCTGCGACCTGCTTCCATGTACTGGTCGTAGTTGTCTGGGTGACCCATCAGGTCTTTGTGGGTGAAGTAATAAAGGATTGGCTTGAGCTCTCTGCTCTTCATCGGAATCGCAACCGACTTCTCGTCGATCACACCCTTGTCGCTGGGGGTGTAGTAGTTCTTCCAAATGCGGTGACGGTTGGCGAGGCGAACCACGGCTGAGTTGTTGATTCCAAACTTGCGGTCGTAGTTGAGACGTTCGGTACGGAAATAACCAAACTTGCTCATCAGGTCGTTGTCGTACTGCAGCGGCTCGTAGTCTCGGCTCTTGTTCGGGTCGACCTTCGACATCGAAATGCGCATCCGGATTTCGCTGGTGCTGCAATCGTACTGCTCGCCGCCGCGCAGCCAGCAGGTCGGCACATACCCGTAGTCTTCGAAATAATAGAGGTCGGGGTTCGCCAGGTAACGACCGGTGTAGTCCATGTAGACAAGCTTGCCGTTCGCGTCGAACTCGCGCGCCGGCCAGTCGACTTCGCTTTCGCCCTTCTCGTTGGGCTGAATCCAACTGCCCGAGCTCGAGCCTCCCGATGGGTTCTGAATCGTGCCCCAATTGAGCCCTGAGTTGACGTTGAGAACGTTCGCCGACCAGTTGATGCGCAAATATTCGCGCTGATTCCACGGGCGGTCAGAGCTGTTCTCGGCGATGACATTGCCCTGCTCACCCGTCGCGGCGTTGTAATTGCGTTGAATGTCGAAGTGACTCGAGATCGGAAAGGCAACCACCGGGGCGCCGTAATATTTGCTGCCGCCGGTGCAAACTCCGTCTTTGTTGCAATAGCGCGCCGTGGTGCCAGTGACCTTCGACGCCTTGTCGATGTCGATTTCTGCGCCGAGGATGTATGGATAGGCGCGGTAACCCACCAGGTGTCGTTCTTGAATCTCGAAGACCAGCTTTTCGATCGCACCTGTCTGCCCGGGGTAGGTGAAGCCGGTGGTGGCTGGAGTCCAGGTCACTGTGTTGCGAAAGAACCAGACACCGTCGAGCAGATCCGCCTTCTTGGCCACGTTCGGCTGAACCCGATTGATGTCCCCGTTGCTCTGGGTGCATGCGGCAGCAAAGAGCACGGCAATCGCGGCCGCCAAAGCACGCCATCGGCTTGAGGTCTGATTCATTTTGGCTCCGGTATTGGTATTCATTTCAGTAGCCCGCCGAGAAAGTGAAGTTGATGCTGGTAGGGTTTTCTGCCGCGTTTCCAATCGCCCAGAAGGGGAATCGGAAGTAACCGGCTCCACCCATCGCGCCTGAACGAGGTGTCTGAAGGGTCGATGCCGAAAGGCTGATGCCGTAGTGTTCGGTGAGCTGATAGTTGATCGCAACTACCGCCGTGGTGCGCTCTGCCTGGCCTGCGCCGTACTTGGCGTTCTCCGGCAACGTCTCATCTGGCCCGATCGCCGCGCCGAAATATTTCCAGGAACGACTGTAGGTGTAGCCGATGACAAGCGAGAGCTCATCGGTCGCCTGCAACGAGACGTTGGCGCCGATGTTGAAGGCCCATGCAGTGTTCCAAGCCGCGAATGCGACAAAGGGCTCGAAGTCGCCGGCCGCACCCTGTCGGGCCGCGAACGAATTGAGCCCGTCGGACCCCACTTGAGCATTCCCGCCGGCAGTCCCGCGAACCTGACTGGCGCCAGAAACATGGAAGCCTCGCGAGCCGTTGGCAGTCAAAGCGAAATTGAGTTTCCAAACCGGTCGCGCCAGCGCAACGCCAACCGCCAAGTTGGTAATCAGGCCCGCCTGCCAGCTTTCAAGCGTCGTCGGAATCAGCAAACCGATTGACGGCGAAACCGAGATGCCCGTCAGCACGTTCTTGTACAGCGCAGGAGCCGAGAGACCAATTCGCGTGTCCGCCGTCGAGAAGCGCCGGCCGTTGTCGTTGTCGGGCAGCGTGTATTCCCACCCACCTCGAAGGGCGAGGCTGGCGGCGATTTTCACGTCTCCAGCAATGAAGACATACCGGGGAACGACTGACAGCGTCGCGCCAAAGTACGAGTAGAGCTCTGAGTTGACGAAGGTTCCAGTACCGAGCGAATGATCGAGCTCGACAGAAATCGACAAGCCGCCCTGATTCTCTTTTTCTTCCAGCGCCGCAAGAGCACCGCTGGCGGAAGCGCTCGCGCTCGTACTCGCGGTCGGAGCGGCGGCGGGCACCTCTGGCTTCGGGGCGGGCGCGGCAGTCGGGTTGGTCGTCGGAATTTCTTTGGCGAGCGCGAGAATGGGCGCCAGCGCCACCACGAGGATTGCGGCCTTCAGATTCTTCAAATGAACCTCCAACGGACTTCGATGCGCCGGGTGTAGGTACACGACGGGGCGTCCCACCAAAAGCAACCTTGGGTCCAGCTCTGATGAGTTTGGCAACCGGCTAAAACTGCTTCGCAAACGGACGAACTGCTGCATCGACCGCCGAGGACTGGGCTGGCGAGTGGGGGTTTACCCGTTAGCGCAGGGGGCAGCGTCGTGGGGGAAAGCGACAGCAAACCGTCACCTGGCCTTCCGTCGGGTCGCGACGGTCTCGAAGGGCCGGGGCTGTATCACAACCTCCGCGAATGGATCAAAGCACCAGATTGACCTCATCCGTTCGGGTCAAGTTTCGGAGGTCAGCAGCCGCTGCAAGCGCGCAGGCTCGACCCGAAGGACGAAGGTTTTCTCTTGAGAAAAAGTGACGGCGCCTGGAACACCCTTCACTTTTCTCAGGTGCTTCACAGGCACATAACTCACCTCTCCGCGCGGTTCGCCTTTCTGGTCTGAATGGTGAAGCGCCAGGTGTGCGGCGTCGAGCAACAATTCTTGCGGCACGGTCGCGCCACGCTCGAGCGGGATGATGACATGCGCGCCGGGGACTCCGCGCGCGTGGAGCCACAGAAAGTGCGGCCGCGAAAGTTTGAAGCTCAGCGTGTCGTTGTCGAGACTTCCTTTGCCAACCCAGATTCGCGCTCCCTGGGCGCCCAGGTACTCGCGGTACGAGCGCGCCACCGGATCTTGTAGGCGCTTCCGGGTCGGCGCTGCCGTCGGCGGAATGGCTTCGATTTGTACCAGCTGTGCGAGCAGCCCGGCTTGCTCTTGGTCGAGCTGCTCGAGCCGCTTGCGCGACATCTGGGCGCCCCGGGTGAGCCGCCGGTATTGGTGAAAAAGCCACTCGGCGTGTTGCTGCGCGGTACGCGACGGCTCGAGCGTGATTGTGCGCTCAGCGATGGTTCCGTCGGGCAGGTATTCAGTCAGCGAGACTTCTTTCGCACCGCGCGGAACTTCCGACAGGTGTTGCTTGAGCAGCTCGCCATCCAGTCGGTAGCGCACGGCCAGCGAAGTGCGCGCCGCCTCGGCTTCGACCTTCTTTCGCGTGCGCTTCAGTCGCGCGAGCTTGCTCAGCAGACGAGCGCGCGCCGCGTGGGTCGCACGCGTCGCTTCGCTGGTCGCGAAGAGAACCTCGGCGGCGCGTGCCAGCGGCAGCGGCTCAGGCGCCTCGGCCGTCGCAACCAGCCGCGAGGTTCCTGGCGAAGCGGCCGACGCGCGGGGAACAAAAGGTGCACCTGGACGCTCTTCCACCGGGCTGGGCGCGCTCACCGCGAGGATCCTGTCCGCCGCGGTGAGCAGCACCACCGGCGGAGCAGACAGTTCGAGCTGCAGCGCGTACGGCTTGTCGTCGCGAATGAACGCGAGACTCGCCCGCTGCGCTGCCGAAGTGACTGCGCTGAGCTTCGCGCCAGTCAACGCGGTGCGCGCCAGGTGCTGAAACCCGCTCGCTTCGCCGGGAGTCCCCTTCGGCCGATGCTCGACAATCGACAACCGACCGACCTGCGGCGCGGCGCAAAGATGCAGCGTCACCGAGCGGCCGGGAACGCGCAGCTCGAGCCACACTCGGCCCGGAGAGGTCGCGTTCACTTTCTGAACGACAGCGCCAACGAGGTTTGCGTTCAGCTCTGCCGCGACGGCGCCGAGCTCAGTGGGGCGAAGCGACACGCGTTGGCCTTATCGCGCCGCTCGAGAGAGCGCGATGACCTCTTCGAGGTTGAAGGGGCGCGGCGGGGCCAACTGCGCGTAGCCGCATTGCCGCGGGGGCTTGTCGGCACGCCAGCGAAGAAAGGTCGACCCGTGCCGGAAGCGGTCGCCTTGCAGGTAATCGAACCTCACTTCAACGACGAGCTCGGGGCGAAGCGCCGTCCACGAAAGGTCCTTCTTTCCAGACCATCGGCTTGGGCCCCCCGGGGTGCGACCTTCCCCGAAGCTCGTACCGCCTTCGAAAGGCTTGAGCTTCTCGACGAGCTCCTTCTTCTGCTTGGCAGTGAACGAGGACGTGTGCCCGACATGGTGAAGGACTCCTCTGTCGTCGTACATGCCCAACAGCAGCGCACCGATGGTTCCTAAGGCTTTGCCTGCGCGGTAGCCGCCCACCACGCAGTCGGCAGTGCGTCCGTGCTTCACCTTCACCATCACGCGTTTGCCTGGCATGTATGGCAGCTGCGTTCGACGCGCGATGATTCCATCGAGCCCTGCGCCTTCGAACTGGTTGAACCACTTGAGAGCCAGGTTTGGATCCGCGGTTTGCGGTGTTGGAAAAAGCGCATCACTGACGGGGACGATTTCGAGCAGTTTCGATCGGCGTTCGGCGAAGGAGCGGTCGCGCCAATCGTCTGTGCCCAGCGCGAGCAGGTCGAAGGCGACGAAGCTGGCGGGCGTTTCATTCGCGAGCTTATTCACCCGCGAAGCAGCCGGGTGAATGCGCTGCTGCAGCGTCTCGAAGTCGAGGCCATGAGGCGTGGGAATGAAGAGCTCACCGTCGAGCACGCACTGGGGCAGACTCTGTTTGAGCAGCGCCGCCACCTCGGGGAAATAGCGTTCGAGTGGTTGGCCATTGCGGCTGCACAGATGAACTTTCTCGCCGTCGTTGAAGGGCAGCGCGCGAAAGCCATCCCACTTTGGCTCGTAGACCCACCCTTC
>JANOHG010000458.1:0-3856 GCA_031406375.1 Archangiaceae bacterium
CGGTACTCGAATCGGTCGAGCAGGCCGACAACCGCGCGCTGCTGGCAGACGTGATGACGGTGTACGCCAAGGAAACACCCGAGCCGTTCGTCAATCGACTCAAGTCCGAACGTCCGCAGACGGTGCGCGACATGATCTACATCCTCGACAAGGCGAACCACCCCGACAAGCTGAAGTTCTTCGCGGACACGTTGCGCAGCCCCAACCTGGCGATCCGGCTCGAGGTGATGGGAATCATCGCGCGCGGACGCACGGGTGACGCGCGTCGGCTGATCAGCTCGTGCCTCGATGACGCCAACGTTCAGGTTCGAATTCAGGCTGCGCGCGTACTGCCTGAATTTGATCGTGAGAAGGCGTACCTCGATTTGCTCAAGCAGGTGAAGGACCCGGCGTTCGCGAAGAAGCAGGCGGCCGAACGGGAGGCGTTCTACACAGCCCTTGGCTCGACCGGGCTCAGCGGCGCGATCAGCCACTTCCAGACGATTCTCGGTGCCAAGGGCGGGCTCTTCAATAAGCAGAGGATCGTCGAGGACAAGCTGCTGGCGGTGGCGGGAATGTCAGGCGCCTGCACCATTCAGACCTACAAATTCCTTCAGGAAGTTGCAGCCGATGCCTCTCAGCCACCTGAGGTGGTGCACGCCGCGAAGATGGCGGGAATGCGAACGAAGAAGGCGCTTTTCGGCGATGCGAAGGAAGGCTGACCACGATGGCAGACAACATTCAGATCACCGCGGCACAGGAAGAGAACGTCGACAGCTTCGGGCGCGAGCACAACGAAAAGCTACAGGCACTGGCCCGAACGCTCATCTCGGGACTCTACATGCTCGTCCGTTCAGTGAAGATGTACGACCCGGACAACGCTGTTTTTCACAAGCCGCTCGTCCAGCTGGAAGACACGATCAACACCATCATCAGCCGCGACGGGAAGCTCGAGTTGATTGGGGTGAAACAGTCTTTCTACATCAACGGGATGTTGGTGAAGGTCGACATTGCGGCCCTCGACAACGTGAAGTTCCTGCTTGACGAGATGCGGGCGAAGGACGTCGGCGGCTTCACGCTGCTGCGTCCGGTGCAGAACCAGGAACTGAAGAATTTCGTCTGGATCTTCTCAAAGGAACAATCGGACGAAGCCGCGGAAGACGGCACCGCGGGCCGCAAACTCGTCTCGATGAAGCTGGCGAAGTACAGCAAGCTCAAGGAAAAAATCGAGAGCGACAAGGATGAATCCGAAGCCCGCATCGATCGCAAGAAGTACGCGCTCACTGTCTACGGGCGAGCGATCTTCTTCGTTCGAAAATACCTCGCCTCGCTGAAAACCGAGGAGCCGCTGAACACCAGCAAGAGCCTTCGGTTGATCCAGGACTTCGTCGACATCTCGTTTGAACAACGCACCCACTTTCTGGGGCTGACCACGACGCACAACGAGGCCGAGTACCTTGCGTACCACCACGTGAACGTGTGTCTGATGGCGATCGTCTTCGGAGCCGAGCTTGGCCTCACCAAGCCTCAGCTGCGCGACCTCGGCTACATCGCTCTGTTCTTCGATGCAGGCATGGGCACGATTCCAGAAGGGCTCGTGGCCAAAAGAGGCGGCCTGAGCGCCGAAGAAAAGGCCATTGTGCACCGCGCTCCGTTGGTGGCAGTGCGCCACATTCTCAAGGAAAAGGCGATCAACCGATCGACACTGATGCGCGTGGTGACGACGTTCGAGTTCAAGGTCGACTTCGGAACCGCCGTTCGCGACAGCCAGGGCAACATCCAGATGATCATTCCCAAGGCGAATCTCGGGCTGTACGCGCGCCTGGTGTCGATCTGCGCGACGTACGACGCGCTGACTTCGAAGCGGCCTTACCGCGACGCGTACGGCCCGGAAGTCTCGCTGATGCTGATGTGGACTGAGATGCGCAACAAGTTTGATCCCGAGCTGCTGAAGGTGTTCATGCGGGTGATGGCGATTCAGCCGATCAAGGTGCTCACCAAGCGCCAGCAAACCGCGGGCATTTCGCTTAGCGGGTTTTGACTGGCACTTCCTCGAGCAAGGCGCGCTCAGCGTCGGCAAAGTCCTTTGGCAGCGGCGCTTCGAACGACAGCCGCTTGCCGGTCTTCGGATGCAAGAACTCGAGCCGCCACGCATGCAAGGCCTGGCGGTCGATTACCTTAGGCCTACCTTTCTTGCCCCCATAGAGCGCATCGCCCAGCAGCGCGTGCCCTGCTTCCGAAAGGTGGGCACGGATCTGATGCGTTCGCCCAGTCTCGAGGGTAACCTCAACCAGAGACGCACGCGCAAATCGTTGCGTAGTGACGAAGTGAGTGACCGCTTCCTTTCCCGATTTCACCTTCCCCGAGAAGCGCTGCCGGTGGTGAGGATGTCGGCCATACAGTGTTCGAATGGTTCCCTTCAGCGGCGCGGCGCCATCTACCAGAGCCAGATACGTCTTCTTCACTTCCCGCGCCTTGAACGCGGTCTGAAGCACCGTCAGCGCCGAGTCGTTCTTCGCCACCACGAGCAGGCCTGAAGTGTCTTTATCGATTCGGTGGACGATTCCGGGGCGCAGTTCTCCACCGATGCCCGCCAGATCACGAACATGAAACAACAGCGCGTTGACGAGAGTCCCGTCGCGGTTCCCAGCGCCTGGGTGGACAACCATTCCTGCGGCTTTGTCGAGCACCAGCAGATCTGCGTCCTGGTAGACGATCTTCAACGGAAGATTCTGCGCGGTCAGTGAGGTTGGTTGCGCAAGCGGAACGTCGATTTCCAGCGCTTCTTCGCCCTTGAGCCGAAGCGCCGCGCGCACTGCCTTTCCTTTTAAGGTGACCTGGCCCTCTTCGATCAACGTCTTGAGCCGCGAACGGGTGAACTCGGGCAACACCGAAGCCAAGAATTGATCGATGCGTTTGCCCCGCGCGCGCTTCGGGACGACAACCTGCATCACCAGATCTTCGACTTCACATGCCCCTTGGGGCGAATGACGATGTCGCAGATCGCGCGATCGAAGAAATTCGTGCGGCTGAAAATCTCTTGTGAGACGCGCGTCTTGAAGAGCTCTCGCCCTTCCTCGATCTCGTCTTTGAGCGTTTCGAACAGATTGTCGTGTTCGATGCCCTTGATGATCTTCTGCTCATTGTAGAGAGAAATGTCAGAGGCGATTGCCCTCGCCAGCCGCATTGCCTTCATTCGTTCTTCGTCGGTCATCGAAGCAAGCATTCTTCAGGTCGCGACCCCTCTGGTCAACCTTTCGAACGGATCCGTTCGACGAGCGCCAGGTAGCTGCGGGAAACTCTGACACCGTCCAGACGCAATTCTTTTGCCAACGAGGTCAAAATACCTCGCAAATACACCGTTGCGGGCAGCGCGTCGTAGCGATCGGCTTCGACGTTCTCGAGATGCTTGGAGCCGATTCGTGTGCGCTCGGCGACCACCGCCAACGAAAGGCCAAGCGACGTGCGCACCTTGCGCAGCAACTCGCCGTTGAACTCGGTGTTGGCATCAATCTCGGGATGCCTCGGACGCTCGGGTGCAGACGGCAGCGGAGCCGAGCCGCGCTCACCCACGCTGGGTCGAGGAAGCATCGAGAGTGCGGTTTCCTCGGAAATTCGCTCGGACTCCAACGACCGCGGCGCAAAGCTCGATGCCTTCAGCAAAGCAAAAGGAGCGTCAGTTGCTTGCTCGGATCCCCCAACGGCCTCCGGTGATGCGCCGGCCGACTCAGACGCGGTATCTGGCACTTCCGCACCGGAGGGCAACTCAAACGGCGCCAAAACCACAGCGCGCGTGTCCGGCGGAGCCTCAGTCGCCACCGGAGCCTCAGTCGCCACCGGAGCCTCAGTCGCCACCGGAGCCTCAGTCGCCACCGGA
>JANOHG010000583.1:0-8960 GCA_031406375.1 Archangiaceae bacterium
GCTCGGCCAGCTGCGGAATCAGATCCAGCGCCGCGCGCCCCGACAGTCGCTCTTCGTAGTGCTCGGTGCCCAGCCGCTGCGCCACGAGCCGCGCATAGCCGCTCTCGTCGAAGCTCCCTTCGGTGAAGCCAATCGAGAACGTCTTCACCTTTCCCGCTGCACGCGCCGCCAGCGCGGTCACCGCGGTCGAGTCGATTCCGCCCGAGAGGAAGATGCCGACTGGCACGTCGGCGACGAGCCGCCGCTCGACCGCGCGCTGCAGCTCGCTGCGAAGTGCCTCGGCCGCGGCGTCGATTCCGCGACCGGCGAGGGTCGACAGGCCGAGGCCGGCTCCGCCTTCCTTCATCCGGTAGTACTGCCGCATCGACAGGCGCCCGTCGCACAAGGTGAGCAGGTGTCCCTCGGGCAGCTTGCGCAGCCCCTTGAAGATGCAATCGGGAGTCGGCACGTACTCGAACGCGAGGTAGCGACGCATCGCGACTGGGTCGAGCTCGCGCGGACACTCGGGGTGCTCGAGCACCGCCTTCAGTTCGCTACCGAACACGAACTGCTCGGCGCCATGCCAGTAATAGATCGGCTTCTTCCCGAACCGATCGCGCCCAACGCGCAGCGTGCGCGTGCGCGAATCCCAGAGCGCAAATGCGAACATCCCGTCGATTCGCTCGACGAAACTCTCGCCCCACACCAGGTACGCGCGCAGCAACACCTCGGTGTCGCTGCGGGTGGTGAACGTCTCGCCGAGCCTCTCGAGCGCGGATCGCAGCTCGGCGAAGTTGTAGAGCTCGCCGTTGAAGACCACGGTCGCCGGGCCGGCGGTCATCGGTTGGTGCCCGCCCGCCAGGTCGAGGATCGACAGCCGCCGGAACGCGAGGCCGCAGGGGCCGTCGAGGAAGATTCCGTGGTCATCAGGCCCGCGGTGCGCGATCGCGCCGGCCATCCGGGTCAGATCTTCAGCGGTCGGAGGGCGTACAGCGCTGACGGCTCCGGCGATTCCGCACACGACTCAGCCCCCGGTCAGCTTGCGTTGTTCGATCACCGCGCCGATGACGTATGGGCGCTTGTTCTGGCTCTCGAAGTAGGTGCGCACCACGACCTCGGCCAAGAGCCCGACCAGTATCGACTGAACGCCCACCAACCCGGCGATGCCTGCAAACAGGGGAAGCGGCGTGGTGACGAAGTCGCGAATGCCGGCGAGCTTCCAGTAGGTCGCGATGCCGATCGCGACAAAGGACAGCGCGATTGCCGACATCCCGAACCCACCGAAGATGTAGATCGGCTTGCTGAGGTACGAGAAGAGGAACTTCACCACCATCACGTCGAGCAGCACTTTGAAGATCCGCTCGAAGCCGTACTTCGATTGGCCGAACCGGCGCTCGCGGTGGTTCGTCACCATCTCGGTGACGCGTGCTCCTTGCCAGTGGGCGTAGATGGGCACGAAGCGGTGCATCTCGCCGTAGAGCCGGACTCCCTCGATGACGTCACGCTTGTACGCCTTCATCGTGCAGCCGTAATCGTGGATGTAGACGCCGGAGAGCCGCGAGATGAGCCAGTTGGCAATCTTCGAGGGGAGCACGCGCGCGCCCGAGTCCTTGCGGTCCTTGCGCCAGCCCGAAACGCACTCGAAGCCCTCGGCCATCTTCTCGAGGAGCCGCGGGATGTCGGCCGGATCATTTTGCAAAACGCCGTCCATCGGAATGATGACCTTGCCGCGCGCGCGCTCGATGCCGGCGGACAGCGCGGCGGTCTGGCCGAAGTTGCGGCGAAAGCGCATCACCACGACGTTCGCGTCGGCCTCGGCGATCGCAGTCAGCTTCTCGAACGTCTTGTCTTTGCTGCCGTCGTCCAGCATGACGATTTCATACGAGCGACCGAGCATTTCCATCACCGCCTTGAGCTCGTCGAAAAGCAGCTGAACGTTTTCCTCCTCGTTGTAGAGGGGGATGATGATTGAGAGTTCGACGCTCATGGGCAGCGAGCCTATAGCTCATCTTCCGCTGCGCCGCTGCGTGCTGATGTTCGCGCAATCGGGCGGCAAGCATAGGGTGAGCGCACTTTCACCCAACCTAACGTGCAACGGATCGCCAGGAACCTGCGGCCCGTAGTAGATCCCGCGCCATGGGCGCTCAGTGGAAACACGCAGGGAAAACCGAAAACGCCGCCACGAAAGGGCGCGTGCTGGGGAAGCTGGCCAAGGAAATCATCGTCGCCGCTAAGAGCGGCGCCGAGCTCGAGTCGAATTCGAGGCTGCGGCAGGCGGTCGACCGGGCAAAGGCGGCCTCGATGCCGCGCGATACCATCGAGCGCGCAATCAAGAAGGGCGCCGGCCTGCTCGACGAAACGGTGAACTACGAGACGGTCACCTACGAAGGCTTCGGGCCTCACCAGGTGCCGGTGATTGTCGAGTGCCTCACCGACAACAAGCACCGCACCGCTTCGAACATTCGGCTGATCTTCCGCAGGGGACACCTGGGCAGCGAAGGCTCGGTGGCGTGGGACTTCAAACATCAAGGCGTCATCGAAGCGACGCCGCCCGCAGGCGCGGACCCCGAGACAGCGGCGATCGAAGCGGGTGCGCAGGACCTCGAGCCGGGCGAAACCGGCGGAACCCGCTTCTTCACCGAAATGCATGATCTCGACGCGGTCAGCCGCGCGCTGAGCGCCGCAAAGTGGACAGTGAACCACGCGGTGCTGGGGTGGAAGTCGAAAAACCCGGTGAAGGTCGACCCGTCGCACCGCGCGGAGGTCGACAAGTTCCTTGTCGACCTCGACGAGGACGATGACGTGCAGAACATCTTCGTCGGGCTCGAACCGTAGCGCGCGTCGTGCTGCGCGTCGCGCCACTGGCGGTCGCGCTGGTAGGAATCTGCCTGTTGGCGCGCGTGCACTTCACGCGTGCGCCCGACAGCGCCGACGCGGCGGGCCACTACACCGATCACCTTCGTCACATGGGCGAAGCGTTGATCCTCACCGACCAGGGCCTTGCGGTCTATCGCCGGCCCTATGGCGAATTGATTGGCGCACAGGGCCTCGACCCGATTCATGCGGGACTCTTTGCAGAGCGGACGGCGCCGTACCCTCCGCTGGGAATCCTGATGCATTGGCCGTTGGCAAAGCTCGAACGCATGGCTGTACTTTCGCCGACCGTGGCCCATCGCGCGGCGGTGTGGATGTGGACCCTGGTTGCCCTGACTGGCTGCGCGGTGGTGATCCGCCTCTGCTGGCGCCTGCCCGTTTTGCCGCAGCTTTGGGCCACGGTCCTCGCGGTGCCTTTGTGGGTGGGCATGGGCGTGAACGGGTTCCTCGATGCTGGCTACCTGTTGTGCGGCGCACTCGCGTGCCTCGCCTGGAAGAACGAGCAGCGCCTGTGGGCGGTGGGCTGCCTCGCACTCGCCGCCGCGCTGCATTTTCGGGCGGCGGTCTTCGCCCCCCTCGCCGCGGTCGTGCTCTGGCAGCTGCGCAGCCCGCGAAGAGACCTCATTCGCGCGCTGGCAGCCGGGGTGGCAGTAGTTCCGTCGTTGGTCGCCGCAGTCGCGCTGGCTGGAACGCTGGACACCATTCCGCCGCACAACCCGGTGCACTTCACCCATCTGAAACTTCCGTTGCTGTTGCTGACTGCCCTCACCACGGCTGCTGCGTTCGTGTTGTCGAAGAAAGGTGAGCGGCTCGTCGCGGTGACCATCATCGCAGCGTTCGCGCTGACGCTGATGGAACGCTCGCATGGGTGGTGGCATGCGGGAACACTGCTGGCACCGGGCCTGGTGCTGGCGGCCCGCCCCCAGCGGGTCGGTTGGCTCTGGGTGGTCGTGCTGGTGTGGACGATTGCAAGCAGTTACCTGGCGTACCGTCATCCCTGGTCGGTCTTCTGGACCTGGGTGGTGATGGCGCTGTGAGCAAGGTATGCGAAGCTGCCAGGGATGCTGCCTGCCCAGTTCGCCGACCTGCTCTCGCCGAAAGGGCGGCGCGTGCTCGACGGCAAAGTTCCCGCGCTCAACGGAATCTTGAAAACCGGAATCCGGCTGATTGCGGTCAATGATCTGCTGGACTCAACAAAAAGCCGTGACCTGCTCGCTGCACTCGAAGGCAACGTTGCCGAACATCTGACCACGATGGAAGCGCCGATTCCGCCCGAGACGATCTGGGGAATGAACGAGAACTATGCCGAGCTGCTGCCCAAGACCGTGCGGGTCCGCACAGTAACGATGGCTTCTCGAAATTCTCGAGGGGCCAAAGCCATCGCTCGGCTTGGCCTTGGGCGGCTGCTGTCGTCTGACACCTTTGGGCGGTTCGCCGAAGTAATCTCAGGCCGCACCGTGCGAAAGGCCTGGGGCTCTCAGGTGCTCGTCTACGCTGCGGGTGACTACGCGGGGCCGCACAACGACCACCACCCCGAAGACGCGCGCGCCGCAGATGGCTACACCGATGTCCACCTCACCTTCTGTACCAAGGGTGTCGCGCGCCAGAGCCTCGTCTACGCGCCGCTGGGCCACTTCTGCGAGGAAGCGAGCGTGAACACGCTCGGAGGAGTCACCGCGTATCGGCTGCCCTTCTGGCACTACACCACTCCGCTGGTCGCCCGCCGGGGACAACAGCGGGCCGCACGACGTTGGGTGCTGCTTGGCACCTTCCTCGACGCTCAGCCACCAAACGCTTCGGCGAAGTAGGCGTTCATCACCTCGTTTGCCCGACGCGCCACCTTCATGCGCGACCGGACGTGAGACCATTCTGGCGAATGCGTGAGTGGCGGCCACCAACGCGACTGCAAGCAGGGCTTTGATGGCTCCAGCTACTCAATTTTCTACTTATGGTCCCGCGATCCACAGCTCGAGACGTTCGCCGCGGTGGGGCAGGAAGACGTCCCCCCGCGTGCGCAGCCGAGCTCTTTGCACTTCTTGTCGCCGTCCGATTCGTTGCCTGTGTAGCAGCAATACGAGCGGTCTTTGCACGCACCCTTGCTGTCCGCCGACTTACAGATGATCGCTCCGTCGGCAAACGCAACCGACGACAGCAGCATCATTCCCGCGAGAAAACGCTTCATGAAGCCCCCATTTTCGCACCGAGCGCGAGATGCGCACCGAGCGCCCCAAAGGTTACTCGCGCTTCAGGTCTCGAACAGAACTTTGACGCATCCTGGGTGGCGTCGATCGGCTTCTACACGCACACCAACCGACCAGCCCCCCGGCTCAACGCCCCGCTGCCAGAATTCACTCGGTCGGAAGCCCATTTCAAGTCGATTGGGTGAAGTGAATAAACCGCGCACCATTCGCAAGGTCCTTGTCGATAATCCACATTATCCATTTCGAGGGGGTTGATGATGACGGTTGGTCCAGTCGGTGGTGGTGGTGGCAAGCCTCGCGCGGTTGTTGCGCCGAACGTTTCGAAACCCGCTGCTGAACCTGCGGCTCCGCCTGCGTCGAAGCCCAAACCTGCCGCAGATGCATTCATTGAAATGGCGAAGTTGGTTCAGAACGTTCCCGGTGTGGGTCCATTCGTCGGGCCGATACTGCTGGGAGCCTCAGCGGTTGCCGGCGCCCTCGCTCAGATCACGAAGGACACCGCGAAACTGACTGAAATGAAAGACCTCTTGAAGGGGTCGCCCACGGGCGCTGCCGCGGTCAAGTTTCTCGAAGACAAGAAGGTACCAGTTGAGTTCGCCAACGGCGGCGGTTCCTACTGGGATGGCACGAAGATTGTGATCGACCGAACCGAGAAGATGGAGGAAAGCGCTCTTACTCTCGTTCACGAGCTCCATCACGCCAAGGAAGTGCTTGGAGGCACCGCGCCGAACGTGAAGACGATGTCGCGTGCGGACTACGTCGCAGGCGAGCTGAAAGAAGAAGCGCAAGGCACGGTGAATTCGATCAAGGCCAAGAACGAGCTGAAGGCCTCTGGCGCTCCCATCACGGCGACGTTTCCGCTGGAGACTCAATACAATCAGGCGTTCAAGAAGGCGTCTGACGAACTCAAAGCCACGAAGCCCACCGCGACTGCGGCTGAGCTCAACGCTGCGGGAGAAAAGGCGGGAGCAGAGCGGGTGCTGAAGGGCTTCAAAGACGGAGAAGTCCGCACCAGCACCAACAAGAAGCCCTACTCTGAGTACTACGGAACCGTCTGGGATAAAGAGCACCCGAAGGCGAAATGAAAGCTGCTGTCGTCGTCTCGATTCTTGCGATGAGCTGCACACGCGTCCCGCACAAAGAGGCCAACACAATGGACATGGTGAAACGAATCGCGGTCGTCGCTCCGAGTCATGCGGAAACGATGGGAAAACGGCCAACCACTTTCGAATCCGTGGCGGTGCCCTTCTGGTCGAGCTTCAAGTTGGTGCGCGCCACCGTCGAGTTGCCACACAAGCCATTGTCGCTTGCGTTCGCGGACAACGGAGATCAGTTGCTGGGGTTGGCAGAGCCAGGCGACGTCTACAAAGTGAATGGGCTTGAAGCGCTCAAGCTGACTTCGAATCAAGTGCCGGCATACCTGCGGTTTTTCGTCACCCATGCCGAGCCGGGTTCCCGAGAGTTGGTCGAGAAGGCCGCCGAGCTGGAATGGTTGCATTCTTCCGAAACGGACCCTGAGCAAAAACAAGTGCGCACCGCTGCCTCGAGCCAGATTCACCCAGTCAAGGTCACCCAAAACGCAGACGGCTTCACCGCGATTGCGATCGTGCTCGAGCAGAAGACGTTGCTCGAGGTGACCTACGAAGTGCAACAGAAGGGCACGGTGAAACTTCGAGAATCGAAAGAGCTGGCAGACAACCTCCCGGTTCCCGTGGTTCTCAACTGACCAGCCGACACCTCTAGCGCTTTTTCATTATTCCTCAGGCGATGTTCCGCGCGACGAACTGCGCCGACCTTTCTACTCGGTCAAGCAACCGTCCCATCGCGATCGCCGCGGCGATCAATAGACCCGACGCCAGGTCCGCGCGCGGCTTCCACCATCAGCTGCACCATCTTTTCGAACGGCACAGTCGGCGCCCAGTCGGTCGCGTTCCGAAGTTTTGTCGCATCGCCCACCAGCGGGGCCAGCTGTTTTGTGACTCGGCCGGCGCGTTCGACCGCGTGCGTGCGCCAATCGAGGCCGACGGCCTTGAAGGCCGCCTCGCAGAACTCGGCCACGGTATGCGGCACTCCAGTGGCGACAACGTAGTCGTCCGGCGATCCGAGGCTGACGATGCGCGTCATCGCGTTCGTGTAGTCAGGAGCATACCCCCAGTCAACGGCCGCCGAAAAGCTCCCCAGTTCCAGCTGGTACAGCTCGCCTTTGCGGCTCGCCTCTGCAGCGGCATTGGCGCCCTGGGCGATTCGCTGCGAGACGAACTGGGGCAGCCGAAAGGCAGACTCGTGATTGTAGAGAATGCCGCAGCTGACGTGCTGGCCGCGGGCGCGAAAGTAACGGGCGATTTGAACTCCGGCCGCCTTGGTGATTCCGTACGCGTTGTCCGGAGCGAACGGCGTCTGCTCGTTCTGGATCAGCGTTGATGGGTTGCCGAAGACGTGCGAGCTGGCAGCGTAGAAAGCGCGCGCGGCGGGCGCCTGGGTGCGCAGCGCCTCGAGGACGTTGATCCAACCATCGACGTGAACGGCGAAGCTGGCCTTGAACAGCCCGGCGGGGTCGGCTTCGAAGTTGTCCTGCGAGCTGTGGTGAAACGCAGCGAGGTAATAGACGGCGTCGGGGACGAACGCCTTCAGCAGCCGCTGGAGGTCGGCGGGCTGCAGCACATCGACCGGCGCTCCGATGGGGGTGACGCCGCGGTCGACACCAGCCACTTCGACGCCATGCGCGATGAGCTGCTGGGTGAGGATCCGCCCGTCTTGCCCAGCGCTCCCGAAGATGAGCGCCCGTTTCACGGCGGGTAGAGTTCGATCTGCGGCAGCGGGAACATCAACTTGCCGCCCGACGCGAAGAACGGCTTCTCGCGCTCGACGAAGCCAGCGCGGAAGTGCCACGGCAGCACGAAGAAGACATCGGGGTTCAAGGCGCGGGCCTGCTCTTCCGAGACGATCGGGATGCGCGTGCCGGGCGTAAAGCAGCCGTACTTGTCGGGGTTGACCTCGGCGATGCAAGGCAGCAGGTCGGCGGTGATGCCGCAATACTGCAGCAGCACGTTGCCCTTCGTCGACGCGCCGAGCCCGAAGACCTTCTTCCCTTCGGCCTTGAGCTTCTTCAGCTTGGCCAGCAGCTCTTCGCGGTGGCGGGCGACGCCGTCGGCGAACGCCGCCCACGTCTGCAACGAGCTGAGCGTGCGCTCGTTGGCGATCAGCTCTTGGACGATGGGCGCGTCCGGCCCCGCGCCCTTGGCCACGGTGACCGCGAAGCTGCCGCCGTTGATGTCATTGAGCTCGACATCGGTGATCCGAAGCCCCGCGCGCGACGTCATCCACTGCAGCTGGGTGACGCCGTAATACTCGAGGTGCTCGTGGCAGACGGTGTCGTAGCCGTGGGTGTCGACCATCAGTGGCAGGTAGCTCTGCTCGAGGTGCCAAACGCCGTCGTCGGCGAGCACGCCCGCGAGGTCATGCACGAAGTCGAGCGGCGCGGGTAGGTCGTAAAACATCGAGATGCTGGTGATGATCCGCGCCTTCCGGTCGCCCATCACCGCCTTGAAGTTCTTCGAGTTGAAGAAGTCCGGCACCTTCTGGATGTGCTTGGCATAGTGGTGGCCGAACTTCTTGATCGTCGGGTCGATGCCCAGCAGCGTGAGGTTCTCGGGGTAGAGCCCGAGCGTGGTGCCGTCGTTGCTGCCGATGTCGAGGACGAGATCTGCGGTGTTCAGCGGGCGGCGCTTCTGCAGCCACTCGACCTTCGCGGCGAGGTGGCGAACCATCGAGCGGTTGAGCCCGCTGCGGTAGCCGTAGTTCTCGCCGTACATCTCGGCCAGGTCGTAGCTGTGCGCCAACTGCACGAGCTCGCAGCAGCCTTCCTTTCCGTGGCACTTGAGCAGCTGCAGCGGCCCCGCGGTGAGC
>JANOHG010000589.1:0-4609 GCA_031406375.1 Archangiaceae bacterium
GGATGGTGGTTGCCGACTTCGACAACAACCGTGCCCTGCTTTTCCCGACCTCTGGCTTTGCCAATGGGGCCACCGCAACCCGGTGGTTTGGTCAATCGTCGGCAACCTCGAACTCCAGTTCCTTGATTGATGGCGGCGCGAGCGCGGCAACTCTGTTTGGCCCTATTGGTGTCGGCGCGTCGAACAACAGCGTGCTGGTCTCCGACACCAGAAACAACCGTGTGCTCGTGTACGAGAATGCGTTCACCGCCGGTTGGGATTCGATTGCCGACAGAGTAATCGGCCAACCGAATTTTGGGCAGACGACCTGCAACGTCGGGGGCGTGAATGGCTTCACCGTTTGCCAGCCGAAGGCGATGTTGTTCGATTCGACCAACGGTCTTTTCCTCTCTGACGGGTTGAACCATCGGGTGCTCAAGTACAACGATCCTCTCGGAGCAGGCGACAAGAACGCTGACGCGGTGCTTGGGCAGGGAAGCGTGTTCGGGTCGAGCGTTTCCGCTGCAGACGAAGCGGGCCTTAACCGACCGCGCGGTCTGGCCACCGACCGCAGCTCGACGCCCAACCGAATCTACGTCTCTGATGGTTCGAACAACCGCGTCCTCGGTTGGTCTGACGTGCAGAACTTCGTCAGCGGTCTTCCCCCGAATCTGGTCCTGGGCCAGCCCGACTTCTTTGGCAACAGCTGCAACAACGCCGGGGGCGGCGAGATCACCGATGGAGGCAACGGTGCGTCTGACAGCACGTTGTGCTCCCCGGGCGCCATCTCGGTGGATAACGCAGGGCGTCTATGGGTAGCAGACGCTTTCAACCACCGGGTGCTCGCTTACGACTCACCTTTCACGACCGACCGTCGGGCAGATAAAATCTACGGGCAGCCCAACGCCTCAAGCATTTTCTGCAACCAGAGCGCAATATCGGGAACAGGCCCCACGAATCTGACGCTGTGCCAGCCAGAAGGCGTTGACGTCGACACCAATGGCAACGTTTACATCGCCGACGCTGTGAACAGTCGGGTATTGCAATACAACCCCGGCGACACGATTCCCGATCGGATCTTCGGTCAGCCTGGCTACACCAGCCAACTCTGCAATAATACGGCATCAACGCTCTGCAACCCGGTGGCTGTCTATATCGATCGCCGCAACAACTCGCTCTACATCGTCGACTTCACCAATAACCGAATTCTGTATTTCGCCACACCGCTGCTTTCACAGGTTCCCGCGGGTGTCATTGGGCAGGTGAACTTCACGTCCAAGACGGCAGGCACGAGGCTCGATCAACTCTACGGCCCATGGGGAATGACCATCGATGCCGAAGGCAATGTCTATGTTGTCGAAAATTACGGCTCACGCGTGCTCCGCTACGCGTCGCCACTGCCGAGCACCCAGCCTGTTGCTACCCGTTGGTTCGGCCAGCCAACCAGTGATTCCACCGGTTGCAACAACCCTGTATTTGGCCTTAGCCCTCAGAGCCTCTGCCAACCCCGCGCCATCGACGTCGATTCGAACGGCACCCTGTTCGTGGCCGACGACTTGAACAATCGCGTGCTTGCCTATCTCTTTAATAAGCCGCCGAGCGCGACCGGTCTGGGAATCAACCCGTCGACTGCACTTACCGCCGACACTCTGACGGCAGTTTATACCTATGCGGATCCCGACGCGGACCCTGAGGTTGGGTCAGTGTTCGCGTGGTTTCGTCGGCCGGCTGGGCAGATGACCTTCACGGTTCAAGCGGGGCTGGTCGGCTCGAGCGTGCCTCCTGCCGCGACGGCAAAGGGCGACCAGTGGTACTTCACGCTTCGCCCCTTCGACAACATCCAGTACGGCACGCTGCAGACCGCGAGCCCGGTGACGATCGCGAACACGGGTCCAGTGGCCAGCGCGTTGGGGCTCAACCCTGCGCTTCCTCGCACCACCGACCCGTTGGTCGCCAGCTACGCCTACGCGGATGCCGACGGCGACGCCGAGAACATTCCCCTGCGCCAGGTGCGATGGTTCAAGAACGGAATCGAGCAGGTCGGCCTCGGCTTGGCATCGCTAACCGTGAAAGCGTCCGACACGGCAAGAGCAGAGATCTGGCACTTCACCGTCGCGCCCAGTGACGCGACGTCGCTTGGCGCTGCGGTACTGTCGGGCTCGGTGGTGATTGCGAATACCCCACCCGTCGCCAACGCTGGCCCTGACCTAAGCGTGCCTCCGACAGGAGTGCTCAACCGGGTCGCTCTCAATGGCTCGGCCTCGACTGACGCGGACAACGATGTGCTCGACTACAGCTGGTACAATGGAACCACCTTGCTGTCCAAGGGGGCGCTCACCCAAGTTGATCTGCCGCTGGGCACGTTTACCATCACCCTCGAGGTGAGCGACGGTGTGGCGACCAGCACCGACACCCAGGTGGTCTCGCTGGTGAGCCCGATTCCGGTGACTTCGTTGCCTGCCGACTTCGACGCCCCGCCGGGCCGTGTTGTAGTCACCGGGCAGTCTTCGGATTCGCTGATGCGCCCGATGACTTACCTGTGGACCCAGGTCGCGGGCGCCCCGGCGACGATGCAGAACGCAGACAAGGCTGAGATGTCATTCTTCGCGCTAAAAGCCGGGCCGCGTACCTTCCAGTTCGTCGCCATCGCTCCCGGCGCATCGTCGGTTGCGAAGACCGTGACAATCACCACCCGCAACGCCGCTCCTTGGGCCCACGTCACCGCGCCGGTCGCCGTCGCGGTGAATGAACCGGCCAAGCTCGAAGGGTGGCAAAGCTCGGATCCAAACGGCGACCCGCTGACCTACGAGTGGACACTCGACCCGTCGTCGCCGCCTGCAACTCTGCTCAGCCCAAGCGGCACTGCCACACTGCGACCCTCGCAAGACGGCACGTACAAGATCACCTTGGTGGTGAGCGACGGCATGCTCCGCAGCGAACCAGTCACTGTGCTGGTGTTGGCGCTTGACCCCGCCAACCGCGATCATGCTCCGGTGGCGAACGCTGGGGCTGACGGGCTCGCGGAAGTGGGAAAACCAATCACTCTCGACGGGCGCCTCTCGTATGACCTCGACGGCGATGCGTTGATCCACTCGTGGCGCAAGGTGTCAGGCCCCTCGGGCTCACTGTCTTCACAGTTCGGCACCACGCCGGTGTTCCGCCCTGCGGCCGCAGGGCGCCTCATTTTCGCGCTGTCGGTGACGGACGGAAAGCGGGTCAGCGCAGAGGACGAAGTGGCCTTCGACATCATCGACGCTGCGGGCAACCAGCGTCCGGTGGCGCGCGTCGGCGATGATCTCGTGGTGCCCGTCGGCAGCATCGTCGAGCTCGATGGGACTCGCAGCTCGGATCCCGCCGCGGAAAGTCTGACGTTCGAGTGGAAGCAGCTGTCGGGTACTCCGGTGTCGATTGCCGGGCCGATTACGCAAAAGCCCACTTTCACTGCGCTCTTGCCGGGCGCGCTGAAGTTTTCCCTCATCGTCTCTGACGGCACCTTGAACTCGGCCCCAGCGATCGTGAACGTTCGCGTCGTCAACGCGGGTAATGGGCCCCCGGTTGCGAACGCCGGAATTGATCAGCGCTTGCTGATCGACAAGCAGGTGACGCTCGACGGCCGCGCCTCATCTGATCCCGAAGGGTCTGCGCTTCGATTTGTTTGGCAACAGGTGACAGGGGCTCCGGTGGTGCTTGGCGGCACGCCGTCGCAACCAACCTTCTCGCCCGTCAGTCGCGGCCGGTTCCTCTTCAGGTTGGTGGTCTTCGATGAGGCCGCGCCTTCTGCGCCTGACGAGGTTGAAGTCGTCATCACCACCCACGGTCTCGACAACGTACCGCCCGTCGCGGTGATCAGCGAACCCGATCGCGGTGTCGTCGGCCAGCCGGTGGTGCTCAACGGCGCGCTCAGCCGCGACTCTGATCCACTCGACCGGCTCACCTACGAGTGGAAAGTGATTGCCTTCCCCACCGGAAACGAGCCCGTGCTCGCCGACGCGTTTACCAGCGCGCCTTCCTTTGTTCCGCTGGCGGTTGGCCCTTACCGGATCGAGCTAAAGGTCAGCGACGGAGATCTGGTCAGTGAGCCGGTGTACGCCAGCCTCGACGTGGTCCGCGCATCTGGTTCGTCGTGTAAGGGATGCTCATCCGGGGGCAGCTTCGAGCTGTTTGGAGTGATGCTGGGCCTGTTGGCGTTGAAGCGTCGTCGGCGATGAGACGCTCATAAAGGTCCCTATGCTCTCGTGCTAGCAAGGGCGCCAATGTCCACTCTTATTCGTGGCGGTACGGTTGTGACCGCCGAACAGACGTACCGCGCCGATGTTCACTGTGACGGTGGAGTCATTCGAGCGATCGGCGAGAAGCTCGAAGTGCCTGCAGGAACCCGCACCGTCGAAGCCGATGGGCTGCTGGTGATGCCAGGGGGAATTGATCCCCACACCCATATGGAGCTGCCGTTCATGGGCACGGTCGCCAGCGAAGACTTCTTCTCTGGCACGGCCGCGGGCTTGGCGGGCGGGACGACGATGATCATCGATTTCGTGAACGGCGATCCGAAGGTGTCGTTGATTACCGCCTACGACCAGTGGCGCGCCTGGGCAAAGAAGTCTTGCGCCGACTACTCGTTTCACGTCGCGAT
>JANOHG010000590.1:0-1840 GCA_031406375.1 Archangiaceae bacterium
ACGTGCTTCGTCGAACGGGGCTTCAACCGCTGTGTCCAGCGCGGCTCGAGCCCGTGACGAGCCGCCGAAATCAGCGTCTCGAACGCGTCGGTCGAACCAATTCGCGCCTGAATATCGCCTCCGTCGCGCGCGGCGCGTCTCATGAACGCAGAGGTCATCCGTCGCAGTTGAACGTGATCGGCGACGACGAGCATCTGGAACTCACTGCCCTTGTTGCGAAGCGCAAGCTCGAGCTCGCTGAGCCACCGGATGACTTCGTTCATCTCGCCAATCATCGAGCCGGACGTGTCGATGGCAATCACGATGTCGATCGAGCCCACTTCGCCCAGCGGAAGACGCCGTACCCCGGCTTCGCAGGTGCGCTTTCCTTCCGGCTCGGGTGGCGGCTCGCCGCTGACTGCGATCGCTGCTGGCGGCGGCTTCGGGTTGCGCGCGTTGGGTCTGAACAGCGGAGCGAGCGCCTGCCTCCACCGCCGCATCGTCTCTTCGATGCGCTGGTTCTCGGTGAGGCGCTCGACCGGTGCGCTGCCCGCATCCGAACTCTTCCCCGCGTCGGGAAGCGGCGCTTCCACCGCTGGCGAAGCGGCGTCTTCGGGAAATGACGGCGCGGCTGCTTCGACTGCAGATGCCGGCGCCACCCTTTGCGTGGCGACTTCACCCGCCGCCACCGGCTCGTCATCCGACCACCACACCCACAGACTCACCGCCGCTGAGGCAAGCAGCAGGAACATGGTCTGCCAGCCGCGAATGGCGAGGCGCTTCTTGGTCACGGTGGTGTCAAACCCGTTAGTACGTCGGATCTTCCAACACCCACTGATCTCCCTCTGCGCCCTGGCTGATGTCTCCGTTGGGCGCTCGAAAAGGAGAAGGAACCAGTTTGATCGACTTGAGCGTGCCCTTCACCACCACCTGCTTGCCAAGCAGCGCGTCAGGCCAAGAGCTCAACTTCCGCAGGTAAAGCGGTTCGTCGTCGATGAGGAGAATCGCTCCGCCCTTAGAATTCTCAGCCACGCCCTCGAGCATGACCTTCTTGCCATTGAGCTTGCTTAGGTTGCGCCGCGCCGCTGTGGGCTGTTCCCACCCCACAATGCGGCCGTCTTTGAGAACGCTTTTCAGCCGCACGTACTTGCCGACCAGCGGCAACCACTCTTTGGGGACCTCGGCCAAGGTGACAACCAACACAGTTCCGTCGTCGAGCACGACTGTCGCTGCGCCGTCGGGTGTTCGCCGCAGGGTGGCAAAGACGGTGACGTTGCGCGCCTTCGCGCTCGCAGGCTCGGCGTCGGCCTTCAAATAGACATCAGGAAGCGATCCCATCAGTAGAAGTGCGAAAAGCATCGTTGGTTTGAAGAATAGGGCGTCAACTGGCGGTTTGCGGCGCTTCATTTTTATTCGTTGTTTGTCGTGTTTGCGAATAAGTATTATTTCTGCTGCATGGATTCAATCGACCGTCTGTTGGTGATGAGGCTGCAGCTCGAAGGCCGGGCCACCCAACTGGAGCTGGCCAAAGAAGTGGGGCTCTCACAGCCGGCGGTCGCCGAACGGGTGCGGAAGCTCGAGGAGAAGGGGGTGATTTTGGGTTACGCGGCGCGCGTCGATGCCGCCAAGCTGGGCAAAGACATCACGGCATTCATCGGCGTCAGCATCGAGCACCCGAAGTACTTCGACGCGTTCGCGAAGAAGGTGCTCGCGCACCCCGACGTGCTCGAGGCGCACCGGGTCGCCGGCAACGACTCGTACCTGCTGAAGGTGAAGACCGACAACACCGCGAGCCTCGACCAGCTGTTGGTCGAAGGGCTGCGCACCATTCCCGGCGTCACCCGCTCGCACACCACCATCG